>CAZXJE010000247.1:0-5212 GCA_964640835.1 uncultured Eubacteriales bacterium | reverse complement strand
AATGATGGATAGACGGATGTCTTATCTGACGAAGAATAAGCTAGGCAAGCTCTTCATCTTATCTCACTTCGTTATCTTTTCAATCTTCATCTCAGCTTTGCTGCATGGAAATGCAGATTCCACAAATGAGATCTACGTCAAAACCGCGCGTATAATATATCGAAAAGGAATGACCCAACAGTATGCTTTCGAATTGTTGAAAAGAATTACGAGTGTGGGCCCGCGGCTAACCGGATCGCCGCAGGCTGAGGCTGCCGTTGAATTGACACGGCAGCTCATGGAAGACATGGGCTTTGACAATGTCCATTTGGAGCCAACAGAAGTTCCGCATTGGGTGCGTGGAGAAAAGGAAGAAGGATGGATCACTTCTGCAGGATCGGGGACAATGTCTGTGCCGATCGCAGCCATCGGTGGAAGTATAGCAACTCCTTCTGAAGGAATATCCGCACATGTTGTTGAGGTCAAATCCTTTAGTGAGCTCAGCAGACTCGGCGATTCGGCAAAAGGAAAAATCATTTTTTTTAACAGGCCAATGGATCCCACGCTGCTCAACACATTTCAAGCGTACGGAGCTGCAGCCATTCAGAGAGTCAGAGGGGCTACAGAAGCGGCCAAGTGCGGCGCAGTAGGCGCTCTTGTGAGGTCTCTGACGCTGCGGACCGACAACTATCCCCATACAGGTTTGTTGCAATACGATCCCGGAGTCACAAAAATCCCGGCGGCTTGTATCAGCACACGAGGCGCAGACCTCCTTTCAGAACTCCTCAAGAAGGATCCCTCCACAAAATTTGGAATGAAACTCTCGTGTCAAGAACTCGAGCCCGTGATCTCGCACAATGTCATCGGCGATATCACCGGGAGTGAAAGTCCAGACGAAATTATTTTGGTGGGAGGTCATCTTGACAGCTGGGATTTGAGTCCAGGAGCCCACGACGACGCCGCAGGATGCGCGCACTCGCTGGAGGCACTTCGCCTGATAAAAGAACTGAATATCAAGCCGAAGAGAACGATCAGGGCTGTGATGTTCATGAATGAAGAATTTGGGGGTTCCGGAGGCCGTGACTACGCAATATCCGAGAAAAGATCAGGGGAAAGACATCTCGCTGCTATCGAATCTGATCGCGGGGGTTTTCTCCCCCTGGGATTTAGTGTCGGTGACACTCAAAATGCAGCAAAATTCAAGAAGTGGGAATATCTCTTCCAGTCGATAGGCTTGTTTTGGCTCCGGCCGGGCGGAGGCGGTGTCGATATCGCCCCTCTGGGCCAACAGGGAACACTACTTATCGGTCTGGTGCCAGATTCCCAGCGGTATTTCGATGTCCATCACTCAGGAAAGGATGTTCTCGAAACTGTTCATCCCAGGGAGCTAGAGCTTGGAGCGATCGCCATAGCTGTGTTTGCGTATGTTCTGTCTGAAGAAGGTGTCTAACGACGCTGCATATCCTCTAGCGAAAACTTATCCTGCTTTGTATATCCTTCGGGAACGGTGTAGGTTCCGGCCGGTGCATCTTTTTCCGTAATCTCCATAACTTCCTGCATGGTCTTCATGTCTGTGCCCATCATGTTCATGGTCATCTCAGACCGCATCTGCCACCCTTTGATCTGTTTAAACGCGTTCAAGGCCTCTTCTCCGAGAGGCATGGTCGGGCTGAACATCTGGATCATTTTGTCCTGAAACTTCTTCCAGTCGAACGGCACATCTTCTGTCGCCCATATCTTCATCTTCATCTCCATGGTCATCATCATCATTATGGTCATGGTCACGTCATACTTTTCGCATGTCTTCCCTGCGATCGTCTCTGTAGCACCAGTGGGTTGGACAGCCACACTGATATTCATGTTGGCCATCATCTCCGCCGCTTGTTCGGGAAGATACTTGGAAATATCCAGGGGTAAGTCCATTTCGATATAAGTTTTTTTCTGGCTGTTGAGCCAGAAAACCACATTATTATCCAGATCGATGATAAAAGATTGGTCCTCGCTCAAACTCGCCATCTTGTTTTCTGCCAGCCACATGTGATTGATGACATCCTTGGCGGGCTGAGATTGGCCCATCATTTCGAACGCTTCGGTGTGTGTCTTCTGTTGGATGTAGACATCTGCATGCACAAGGACGGTTGCAAAAAGAAAAAAAACGATTAAAGCCGCTGCATATTTTTTCATAAGGCCTCCTTCTCTAGACAGGGAATATTTAAAAATCAGATCGAACTCGTCCGATTCTTCTGTGCTCAGATTCCGTTTGTATCACAGGCAGATGGGGATGTCAATCATAGAGCACTGTACAGATTGACTTCAATTCTGAGATATGTAAAATTGAAATATTCGATAATTTTTCCAAAAGACAGGAGGTTCCATGAAAAAATGCGCTAAATTCTTCACACTCAGCGTATGTCTTCTGATCCTTTCGGCTCATGGCTTTTCCTATGGCCCTGGTAACACTTTTTTCTTTGGCCTGACAGCGTCTATTCCATCTGAGAACCAGATCAAAACCGGGTATGGATCAAGCCTGGGGACGACCATAATGCTCACACAGAACACCGTGTTTTCGCTTGAATTCAAATATGGAAGATTCTCTATTGATCCAGAAGATGGGAAGTTTTTAGCCGGGAACCTCACTCTCACTCCCATCGTTGCGAACTTTCAGTATTACTTTAATCCGAATTCGAATTTTTCTCCCTACGTGTTTGGTGGAGCCTGTTATGTAATCGCGAGCTTCAATGCAAGCGCACAAGAGACTGAGGGAGAAACCATAATCACAAGACAAAGTCCTAGAAACGGCCTGGGATTTCAGGGCGGTCTTGGAGCCACATACAATGTCACTGAACAGTTAGCCATATATTTTGAGGGGTATTACCTTTACAGAAAAACAGGCGTTGAAACGACATTCTTAACGGATGATCCAGGACAATTCGACACAAACTTAAGTCATGTGGGCGTGGTAGTCGGGATCAAATACTACTACTAGATTCACTAAAACAACCTAGTAGACACACTTTTTGGCTTCGTCAGCGAATGCTTCAAGAAGGTCGATGTCCGCGTCGAAAAAATGATCTGAGGGAGCCAGGATATAACCACCTCCCTTCCCTGCTTCTTCAAAACATCTCCGGACAGCTGCGCGTGTTTTTTCTTGCGTGTTTCCCTTGAAGTAGTGGAATTGATCGAAGCCACCTATCAAGCATACGCGATGACCGATCCGCTGTTTTGCCTTTGCAAGGTCAACATCTCCACCCAATGAGGGAGGAGTGAACGTCTCCATCGCATCGGGCTCCATATCAGCGATCATTTCCAGAATCGGCATCATGCCGCCGCATGTGTGGTAGACGATTCGCTGACCGATGGAATGAGCTGTTTCGATGAGTTCCGCATCGTAAGGCGCGACGAATTTTGCGAAGAACTTCGGGGATATCACTGTGGATGAAGCATCGCCCCCTCCTAGTTCGACTAGATCGAAGAGAGCCCTCTCCATGGACTGGATGTAGCGCTTTTTCCTTTTGCTCAAAATGGATAAAAATTCGTGCACCCACTGAGGATCATCGTATGTCGCCAGGATGAGATCTTCGATACCGTAGAGGACCGCGGCATCCTGCCAGCAGCCGGGTTGACCATAAATATCAAAACCGGGAATGGTTCCGCGAATCAATCCTCTATCACCAAAGGACTCGGCCTCTTGATTCACGTAATTCACATCACACAATGGGACAGGCGCATATCGTGCAAAGATATCGATATCTAATTTCTCTTTGATCAAACGCTCCGTGACCCAAGTTGTCAAATCATCACTCTCGAGTACCATCGATAGGGTTTTACGAGGACTGATACAATGGAAGCGGACCGTCTTGTATTTTTGATCTGAGAGGTTCTCCCTTTCGATGATCCAGTTTTCGGAGCAGATAAAGGAAGGTTGCAGCGCATCATACCTTTTCGGGTCAAGATCAAAATATTCTCCCATGGAACTATCCGCTTTATGAGCAGAGACCCAAAGGATCGGGTCCAATCCAAAATAATCGAAAAACTCCTGGACAGTAATCCCGCCCATCGTGTGCTCAAGAAAATATGGCATGACATGATGAGTCGTCACAGGGAGTCTATCGGGAAAGGACCTCTCCAGCACTGCCAAAAGCCTCTGTTTTGAGTTCATGTCTACTGTTTTAGGAGCTCAAGCAATTTCCTGTGTCAGGATTCCATATCCCTCCATGACGTAGTCGTCAGACACAAAGACCTCCGGTGTGAAGTTTAAGTTCCATATTTAAACATTTTCCAAAAGTATAGCTCAAAAATCCTCCGAGTGAAACAAAAATAGCTTTGTTCTGTCTATGACTCTGAGATAAAAAATGGAGCTAAAATCGAATTTTATCTAACTTAGAGCTATAAATTTGAGACTTAATTTTTTTTTAAAAAATTCCCAAAATTCCCTTGACATGTATGCATCGACTATGCATATATATGCATATGAGGACAACACTAAACATCGATGATAGCCTCCTGGATAAGGCCTCTCAACTGACGGGAATCACTGAAAAAACATCGCTGGTCAGGCGAGGACTCGAAGCTCTCGTTTCACTTGAGAGCAGTAAGAGACTTGCGCGATTAGAGGGTACTGAAAAATTTCTTCGAGTTAGGAGCAACAGGAGAATCCGAAAAAGTTAGATTTAGATATGGTTCTTGCCGACACCTCCATTTGGGTCTCGCATTTTCGAGATAAAAATCCCCCTCATAAGTTATTGTTAATGGAAGGGCAGATCGTCTGTCATCCCTTTGTCATCGGCGATCTAGCATGCGGTAATCTAAAAAATCGAGACGAGATCCTGTCGCTTCTCGAAGCCCTTCCCGCGGCCACAAAAGCAAGCCACGAAGAGATCCTGCGCTTTATTGAAACAAATCAGCTCATGGGAATCGATCTTGACTACGTCGACGTCCATCTTCTCGCTTCCGCTTTACTATCAGCGTCTCTCTTATGGACTAAAGACAAAAACCTAAAAGAAGCTGCCGACCAACTGAATATTGCCTTTCATCCTATTTAAAAGGGAACAGGCTGCTCTAAAATGTAGGGTCTGTTCTCCGAACGGACCGCTTGGGAAGCGGTCCCTACATCCCCAAAAAGGGGACGGGTGTATTTTAATTTAAGAAAAATAGAACCGTCCCCCTTTTACTTTTTATTCGGAGGTAACAGTAAGGCCGGAAGGTGAGAGGGAAAAACGGATTGATTTGATAC
>CAZXJE010000246.1:0-5240 GCA_964640835.1 uncultured Eubacteriales bacterium | reverse complement strand
TATGATATCAAAAACACACTCAGTTTCCCCAGCGAGGAAACTTCGTTCGGATCCGGGATTCCCTCACATCTCCCCAAGGGAGATGTACCATGCCTGTCCATCCCTTCTCACGGTTTTTTCCATCACACAATCTGATCGCTCAACAATGCTTTTGAGTATTCATAACATCACGGATGTGTTTGGGAAAATTTGGCAAGCAGTTCTGACACTGCATCTTTGTGGACTGTTATCGTGAGCATCTTGAGTTTGACGTAGTCATCCCTGTACATCAAGTAACCCGGAAGCTGTCCTCTTTGGGCACTGCCCCCCGAATCTTTGATCAAGAACCAGGTGTGATCCCCTGCTTCCTTGATGCCGACAGCATGGATGGCGTGGTCGTCGGTGGATGTTTTTTTATTAAAACGGAATTCACGGCTGTCCTGGTCGATGAGCCGCGGATGAATATCAAAGGTCGGGATGATGGCGATGTCGTCATCTCCACTGATCCCGGGTTCTGAGACGTCCCCGCCGAAGTCCACCGTGTATCCGTTCTTGAGTGCTGTGACAATGGCCCCATAAAACTCATCGAGAGGTACATTGTAGTATTCCTCGCTATGCCACCAGTTATCCGGGACTCTGAACTCCCCCTTTGTGTAGAAAGGTATGTATTTGAAGCTGATCAACGATACATAGTCGTCCAGAGGAATTTGAAGGATCTCGTCCAGGTATTCTTTGGGAGTAATGGTTCTTCCGTTGATCTGGATCGTTTCCGGCGGGGCCCCTAGATACTTGTTCAAGATGCTCTTCACATAGGAGACTGCCTTATCCTCATCCCAATAGCCGTGTTCTTTGCAGAACATCAAGTATGTCTCGATCTCCTTATAGAGCTGGCTGTGATCGTGTTCCGTCTGCCCCGGGAGTAATCCGGAGTACGCCGAAGCTGGGACCGCACCATATTCTTTCATCCGGGTGATAACGGCATTGTGCTCAGAACCGGCAGTAAAGAGCCGATCTCCCTTTCTTTGAATAAAACCTCTGGCTTTTTCAAGGAACTCCCAGTACACCGTATAGAGTTCGGAGAGCTTGAATTCCCCTCTTCCCAGCCTTTTCAGCTCAGATTCAAAAAAAGATGTGGTGGCAAAACACCAGCATGTGCTGGTTCTGTTCTGGCGGACGGGGGGATTGTGGAAATATTGTGTGAATTCATCGAGAGACACGGGTTTTTCGACTAGAGAGAGGTCCGTTGCAAGATAAGTTCTCTCCTGCCCCCGTAACTCACGCGTTTTGTAGAAGACAACATTTTTGTCCTGGATATCGCTCTCTCCTATCTGGATCGTCTGTCTCTCGATGCTCTTCTGTTCCGGACTGCACACGTTTAAAGCGCAGCACAGGAAAATAATCAATACACAAAGAGGAAGGAAAATGGCATTTTTTCTCATAGGGCTCTCCTTTTTTGGCGGATTCATACCATAGGGATGATATATCACCATCTTGAAAACTTCAAACCCTCCTCCTCTATTTGTAGGGTCAGTTCCCCGAACGGACCGTTTGGGAAACGGTCCCTACATAGTACCATGCCCGTTCAATCCTCCTCACGGTTTTTTCCATCACACAATCTGATCACATAATCCGGTTAGTATGTCTGAGTCTCATCATGGAGTTAGGAGCACCTCCGGAGGCAGTAGGGTTGTCGTTTAGAGGAGATTAGTGTATCCTTAGTAGCTCGTTAGTTAACCTGGATTATTCACGGACCGAGGTTGCAGTAGCGGCGAGGAAGTGACTCATGAAGTTGTAGTGAACTACCACGAATGAGTTACAACGAAGCCGATGCTGTGAGATCGGTTCGCCCGAAGGGTAAAAGATGCCGACATAAAGATAGGGAGTGCTTTTTTGAATAAATATGTCGGCAGCTTTTATGAATAATTCAGGTAGGAGATTTGAGAGATGAGACGATTGTGCATCCTGCTTTTGCTGCTCGGCTTCCTTCCTGTTGGTGCCTTCTCTTCGTCCTTGAAAGATGATATCACGATCTTGTTGAGAGAAAGACAGGTTCAGGACCTGGACAACACCGGATTAAACCTGGTGTTTTATATCCAAATAAAAAATTCTTCCTCTAAAGCCTACTATCTTTCCGGGTACTCCTACCGTTTCGTTGTCGATCAGACGGAATACCTCCGGTTGCAGACCTCCCTGGATTCGAGGCTCAAGCTCGAACCTTCCGAAGAGACTCTCATAGCTTTGCCTGTCAAAATCACGTATGAGCACCTGTTTCGAACGGTCGAGGGCATCCAGGTCAAGGACAAAGCCCTGTGTTATATCATGGGTGAACTGGCATTTGCCGATGAAAAAAAGGAACGCGGGCGACTTCCTTTTTCGTTTTCCGGGGAGTTTCCGATCTACAGCAATCCCCATGTCGACCTTGTTGCACTAAATGTCAACATGCTCACGATCGGTGGCTCGGATCTGAATCTTGAGATAAAATTGATAAACACAAATGGCTTCGAACTCATGGTCCAGAGAGTCAGCTACAGGATCAAAATCGGGAATCATCCCATCGGAGATGGAATCATCGGCGGGGACAAAAGTATTCCCGCCAATGGCGAAAGGATGTTCCAGCTCCCCAAGTTATTGAATTTTTTCGAGGTGGGGAAGGATGTGTATGCCTTCTTGCAACAGGATACAGCCCCCTGCCAGTTTTCCGGGGAGATCGAGATCCAGACAGTTTGGGGAAGGCTGATGCTCCGCTTTGATGTGTCCAAGGATACCGTTATCAATAGATCCTCTTCATGATTAGTGTCATAATTCCCACATTTAACAGGGCCGAATTTTTAAAAGAAGCGATCCAGTCTATTCTGGACCAAGATTATTTCCGTGGGCTCGACACAGCACGGCTTTTTGAAATCATCGTGGTTGATGATGGATCGACGGATAAGACCGGGGAAACTGTCCAGAACTTTGCGTGTGACATCCGGTATCTCTATCAGGAGAACAGGGGAGTAAGTGCCGCAAGAAATGCGGGGCTTCAACACGCCAAGGGAGACTTTATCGCTTTTTTGGACTCTGACGATCTTTGGAAAAAGGACAAGATCGGGGTTCAGATGAGTTTAATGAATGCCATTTCCCGCGTAATGGTGTGTTATACGGAAGAGACATGGATCAGGCATGGGGTTTTTCTGAATCCAAAGAAAAGACACCAGAAATATTCCGGTTGGATCTTCGACAAGGTTCTGCCTCTCTGTCTCATCAGTCTCTCCTCCGCCCTTTTTCGGAGAGAGGTCTTCGAAAAGATCGGTTTATTCGATAAGGATATTCCTGTCTGTGAGGATTATGATTTTGGGATCCGCCTGGCTCACCGGTATCCTGTCTATTTTTTGACCCGGCCACTGATCGTAAAGAGAGGAGGACATGAAGACCAGTTATCCCAGAGATACTGGGGAATGGACAGATTCCGGATCAAAGCGCTGGAAAAAGCCCTCTCTATGGACCTGTCCCCCTACCAGAGAGGCCTTGTCCAGGAAGAGATTGTCAGGAAGAGCCGGGTGTTGGCGAACGGTTTTGCAAAAAGAGGGAAAACGGCCGACGCCGAAAAATACAGGAAACTTATTGACGTATACACGTCCAGCAGGAAAGATTCCTGATCCATATAAAATATATTTACGTTCTGTAAGGAGGTTAAATGAGTGTATTGGAAGTCATCCGGCAGAGGCGGAGTGTCAGGGTATACAAGAAAGATTCCATTCCTGAAGAGAGTCTCCTTCGAGTTCTTGAGGCTGCTCGTCTTGCTCCTTCGGGGAAAAATCTCCAGCCGTGGAGATTTGTGGTCGTTCAGAATAGTGAGCTGAAGAAAAAATTGGCCAAAGCCTCCAACGAACAGGACTTTATCGCTGACGCGCCTCTCATCATTGTCGCTTGCGGCTTTCCCGACGAGAGTTATCGAGCCCTGGGGCGTTACATGAAATCGTGGCCAGTGGATGTCACGATTGCTCTGGAGCATTTAATCCTGCAAGCACAAGAGGAAGGCCTTGGAACATGTTGGATCGGTTCTTTCGAGGAAGAGGAGGTCAAATCTCTACTCAATGTTCCCGAACATGTCAAAGTGCTGGCTCTCACGCCTCTAGGGTACCCTGGCGAGATACCTGAGTCTCGTGGACGAAAGTCCCTCGAAAAAATTATCTCTTATGATTCCTTCTGATTGGGCAGAAAGGGACTTTTCAGAGATAACTCATGGTCTGGGAAACAGGCCGTGGTTTTGTTCTGGGCGATTTAGAACCAGTAATTAATTCCGACAGTCACCTGGTAACCGCTCAGATCAAAATTCTCGAAGCCCTCAAAGTGCGGGTCCAGATTTCCGCTGGCGTAGTTGACCTTGAACTCACCCTCGACACTGATCTGGTTTGCGACTGGAACCATGATCCCGACCATTCCATGGAAGCCGACGGTAAATTTGCTCTCCACGCGGACATCGGTAGGATAAACGGGGTAGCCGATCACCTCGGTTTGGAGATTTTCGTCCCAAAATAATGTGGGATCGTCGAAAAAAATTGTATCCCCCTGCATCCTCACCGTCCATATATAAACGCCAACACCTCCTCCGATATAGGGAATGATACTCGCACGTCTTCCCAAGGGTGTCAGCTTTACCGAGGCCTGGAGGGGAGTTATCCCGACTGTAAAAACATGTGAGATGGCAGAGCCCTGTCCGTAATTAAAAGCATACATTTGATCTTCCACGATATCGCCCACATAATCAAGGTAGCTTCCGGCCTTCTTTTCGTTGTATCCATCTAAGCTCACAGCGAGGCTGATCTGGTTGGACAAGAAATACTCGTAAGTGAAGCAAAAAGTAGTGTTTTGAAAATCGCTTTTCTCGAATGTCATCTGGTCGAACTCATCTTGCCATAGATCGCTATTCGCTCTGGGAAAAAAATATCCCACTTTGAATGTCACAAGGTCAGAAAAAACAAATCCGGGGATTAACAGAAAAAGTGCAACGAAAACAAGCAAATATTTCTTCATTTTTTACTCCTCTCTCTCGATCTTCTGCAAAATCTATGCCAAAAAACGGGACTCCCTATTCAGGGGGAAGCCCGAGCTCCTTTTGTTCTTAATTTAGGTCAACTGTCCACTTCTATATATGAATTATTCATAAAAAATGTCGATGTACATTTTAAATAATAATTATGCTTAGATTTGATTATGCGGCCTAATATTTTAGCTTTCTCTCTTCCATTGACTTTTTTTAAATCATCGACATTTTTTAC
>CAZXJE010000245.1:0-5242 GCA_964640835.1 uncultured Eubacteriales bacterium | reverse complement strand
GCACTCGGGACATCATTCATCACGGTTTTTGGGATGCTTCCCGTCTTTGCTGTCTGATCGGGCTATTCTGTTCATTCGAAACGGACCGTTCGGGGAACGGTCCCTACATTTGTAATAACTTCAAAACACCTTGAATCGATTCGGTCAGCTCGGAGAGCTGACCCTACATCCAAATCAATTTGTTGCGTCACACATATAGACAAACTGGATATCTGTGTAAGGATCGATAAGTACCAACGGAATTTTTTTGGGAGAATATTTCTCCACTTTCATTTTTAATCCGATGATATCGAATTGCGCCTGTCCATTTTCCGTTTGCCCGAGATGGTAATAGGATCTTCCTGAATTCTTTAAAGATTCCGCATCCTTCGGGTTTTCTTCCAAGATCTCCAGATATATATCAAGGGCCTTCTGATAGTTACCTGTGTTATAATTCACGGCCGCAAGGTCTTGTTTTGCGGCAAGCATGCTGTCTGCAACCTGTCCAAATTTTTCCAAGGCTTTGGCCTCATTGTTCGTATTGGCGTTGATATATCCCTCGATAAAACTCAATTCGTCACTCTTCTCCCCTGCTTTTTGGAGTTTTTCAAGCTCCTTTTTTGCTCCTTTGTAGTCTTTGAGGTGGCATTTCACAACCATAAGTTGTTTACGCGTTTCTAACTCGGGGTATTTGTATTTTTGGGCCTCTTCAAATCTTTTTTTTGCATCTCCGAAATTCCCCTCTTTTTTGTAGAGCATGCCCAAGGAAAACTTGAGAATCCCTCTCCGGCCTTTAGTGAATACAGTCCCAGCCATGCCTCCGACTCTATCGACGTCAGCATATGTTTGGTCAGCAGTTATTGCCGCAGGTGCTGCACCTATCTCTTTGATCTCTTGTTCCGTTTTACTAATCGTGCTCTTGGCCTTTTCAAAATCACCCTTAAGGTAATAGGCCAGTCCCAGATACAAGTGGCAATCGAAATTTCGTGGATACCGTTTAAGTTTTCTATCCAGAAGACGTATCGCTGCGTCAATCTTGCCCTGCTCCAAATACTGACAGGCACGAACCTCCTCTAGATAGGACTGAGCAAAGCTTTGAGGTCCCATGAGGATAGCCCCTAAAAAGCCAATTCCGATAAGCAGTGTCAAAACTTTTTTCATTCCCTCCTCCTTTCTGGTTCATTTATGAGTATAAAAAAAACGAAAAGACAAAACAAACCCTCCTTCCTGCAGATTACACAATAGGGCCGCACCTTTCAAGAATATCTTAATCGGTCCGTTCGGGGAACGGACCCTACATCATTTTGTTCTTCTCGGTCCGTTCGGGGAACGGACCCTACAAAAAGCACACCTCACATATTGGCTTAGAGGTTAAACTCCTTGACCTTTTTGGTCGTGTCTCCGCCCGTTGCGTTCGTGAGAAAACCATACAGCCTGTTCTTTCCCTTCCTGAGCTGTGGCAGCTCTTTCTCCAGAACAAAGGGGATCTCGATCTTGTATTCTTTTCCTTTTTTGTCCTCAAGGTCCTCTTCATCTGTTTCAATCCTGTATGAATCTTGATACTCCCACACAATATTCTCCTCAGAATCTTTCAGTTCCAGACGTAATTCAAGAGTCGTCATCAATTTGCTCCCCTCTTCTGTGAACCAGATATTGCCGTAGGGGATCTTAATTAAAAGTGTTCCTTCTATTCTGTCGGGAGTATCCACCGTTTTGTCAACGTCCCAATCAAAGCTTACATCCTCTATCCTGCCCCTGATAGTTTGTTGCGCAGATGCCTGAGCCATATTTAATTCGTGCATGTACATCAAATTATAACTCCGGATCGAGGTCAGATCATACGTTACGAGACGGTAGGTCCCCGTGCATGTGTTATCCACAAAAACAACAGGGAAATCCCCATAGTACCAGATTTCCTGGCAGCTGCTGGAGGCACTATAGCCCATAGGATACGTCATCCGGTCCAAGGGCGGTCCGAATAGAATATAGATTCTGCCCCGGTCTGTCATCCATCCGGGTTTTCCTTCGCTGATAAAGAGCTCATTCGCTACGTCCATGCGGTTGAAGTATTCCATCTGAAACTCATTCTCCTCTGTGTTCGGATCGGGATCGCGGCGCTCCCAGAATTCCTCCTTGAATGACTCCCTTTCCCCATCAGGAAGATCGAGAAAAGTATGCGATTCTTCCTTGGTGATGATGTACCGAACCTTGTTGTACCAATCCTTATCCAATGGATCCAGCTTCTGCTCCAATTTGTAGTAGCGGCAGGATCCGAAGAAGACAACCATCCAGGATACGAGCAGTAGTGTTATAAAAGGCAAAAGAAACGTTCTTGCCCTTTTTCGAATATATACAAAATTAATCATTCTTTTTCTCCTTTATCGTCTCGAGACTCTGTTTAAGCTCGGGCTGGTCAGGATTTATCTCAAGAGATTTCTCCCATGCAGCCAACGCCTCCTCAATCTCTCCCAGCTGGAAATAGCATTCGCCCACAGCGTTTAGTACATTTGTGTTTATTCCATAGTGATCGATGGCAGAATTAAACAATTCGATAGCTTTACTCAATTCACCCAAAGCCTGATATGTTTTCCCCAGAACCAAAAAAACATCATATTGAGGGGGATCAGGTTTATCAAATAGGGGGAGTAGAAGGGCTTCGATCTTTGTGTATTCATCCAAAAGCATGTAGAGCCGAGCCAGGTTGAGGGCATACTCGGCAGAATCCGGTTCCTTTTTATAAGCATTTTCGATGTAAGTCCGTGCTTCCTGAATCTTCCCACTGTTAAAAAGCTGAGTGCCAACGATGTAAGAATAAACAGGATTCTCCGCTCCTGGCATCAGCTTGGAGTATATCCATGGCCGGGTAATGGCTGCCTGGTGGGTCACATCGAATTCATCCGTTTCGTAGAGGACCTCCTGCCCATCGATAATCAGAGAAAGTTCTACCCTGTAATGAGCGGGAGAAAAGTCGAGAAGAGTGAACGGCTCCACAAAATTGGGCAATTCTGGATAGTCGATGATAGCTTTTGTCTCCGTCCGGAATGGTTCGCCGTTTTTCAGGAAGGTGTACTTCAGTTCGCCCCTTTCTATCTGTGCGGGTTTCAACCCATGTATCTGAAATGCCAGCACAAGATTATCGTGCATGATAAATGTCCTGTTTGCCTGGAAATAAAGCTGGTTTGTGCCAATCTGGAAAGGTCTCAACCTGTCCGGTGCCAGAGGCTTTTTTTCCACCGAGTAACCCATTATGAAGGAGGTCATCTGGAGCCCATCCTGAACTCCAGGAATGAGAAGGTCGCGCTCTAAGGAAGTAAACTCCTTAGAAACGACATTTTTCACAAGCACAGACATCTTATAATTGCCGGGAACTAGGGGGAACATATCCCTGAGGCTGAGGGGTCGGCGACTCACATTCTTCATCTGTTCCTGGTCGAAGTTAAAGACAACGTCCTTTTCAAACTGGTGGATCCGCTTTCCCTCCATGTCTGTGATGGTCCCATTCAGCTTCAGGGTGGTGTAATACTTGTTCTCAAACTGATTGACAGATAGCCTTTCCGGCTCGATGGCATAGTGAACAAAATACATCCCGGAAGGGTCCTTCAGGATCTCAATGACAGCGTCACTATCTATATAATTCGCAGAGTATTCCACCTCGATGACATCTTTTAAGTCGAGAAACTTCTGGGCATACTTCTCTTTAACCTCTCGGGAAGGCGTCGTGAAAACTCTCTGGATCAGAATGTCCGAACTCATCGTAGGTCGATCTAAAGAAAGATTCCTCTCCCCAGGTATGAGGGATAAAGACACAGCAGCCAGCTCAGGCTCAAGCTCATTGAGATGCTGATATGCTCCTATATAGTCTGAGTGGTCACCCCAGTAAGACGTCATCAAGGCTTGTGGGCCATGTTGAAGAGGACTGTAAATTTTATATTCTCCTGTCCCTCCTTCCTGAAAAAAGACCATGTTAAACCCAGGAGGAAGGCCGTATTTTGACATCCCTTGATAAAACCAAACTTCTGTATTGTAGACTTGAGTTTCTCCTTCGAACCGAGTAATGTCGTTCGGCTCACCCAGGATGATATAGATCTCGCCACGGTCTGTTCTCCAACCCGCTTTGGGTGTTGTTCGCCCATAAAAATGATTGACATGATTGATCCGGCGGTAGTGTTCTGTCCTGAACTCGTTCTCACGGCTGCCCGGAGTCGGATCCCGTTGTATCCAAAAGGCTTCGATGAATTGATCCCTTTCACGGTCTGACTCCAGCTTGAGGAAGACCTCTTTTTCTAAAGCTGTGATGATGTAGACGACCTCTTCTTCGAGCCATTTCTTATGCCTCTCCGGCAGGTTTTTGCTGTCGCCGGAATCCCCACAAAGGAATAGAACAACTGCTGTTAAAAGAAGAGAACTCATCAAAATCTTTTTCACTAGCGAACTCCTTGCTTGCTCTTGGTCCTCGTAAAACGAGATTTTTCGAGCGAAGAATGTTTGTTTCATCAATCAAAATCAACCGCAATATTCATGCCATACTATCGTGATTCCGCAACACAGCAGATCATCGCTTCATGGGCCACTTCCTCGCCACCACCTTAATGTTGGGGTGGGGCGGGTTGGCTCGTGAATAATTCAGGTCACTTTAATATTATAGCGCAATTTGACGTTTTTATCATTTATCGTGGTCCACTCCACTAAAATTATTTTCCACATTTTTGTCCAATCAGCTGTGTTATGGAGAGGAGCGAAGCTTGGGCCGTCTTTATTGCGGAATTATGAGATGGAAGCTCCAGGATCCGTCCTGATCAGGTCTTTGAGCGATTCGAAATCGGACGGGAACATCGCGGAGCACAGAAGGTTTGCTCACCTCCTCCTTGAAAAAAGGTCCTCGTCCGTCCCCCTTTGATTTTGCCATTTTTGGCAGTTGAGGATGGTGTCGATCCAAACAATCGATTAGGCCGTAAAATCGAATATCCATGGATCGATGAGAAGGACGTCCATAGGAAAGGGCATCTGTCTCTTTTTTTCCTGAATTATTCATAAAAAATGTCGATACTTTGTTCAACAAAAGCAATATCAGATGTTTGTATTATTCTTCCGGTAAATCACATTGACAATTCCGTTATCAATGTCCTTTTTATGCATAATCGACATTTTTTACCCTACGGGCGAGCTGATCTCACTACAAAGCCTTCGTTGTAGCCCACTCGCGGTAGCTCACTACAGCTTCGTGGGCCACTGCCTCGCCTTTGCAGCAATCTCAACTCGTGAA
>CAZXJE010000244.1:0-5261 GCA_964640835.1 uncultured Eubacteriales bacterium | reverse complement strand
TTGGATATTGAAGTTGGACCAGGAGAATTCAAGCAAAACGGCCAGAGGAGGATCTCTAGAAAAACGGATGCAAACGGCCAGGTCGTTGTGACCTATTTAGCTCCACAAAGAGGTGAGATCTTTACAGATGGAATCAAAGTGAAAATTCAGGCTCAACTTCAAACCTCCGATCCAAATTGGGCTCATGACGAAGCTGAGATTCGCTTGAACAGGGGTGACTGAAACTAGTCAGTCCTAGTTACGCAGTTTATACAAAAGCTGCCAGCTTTATGCTGGCAGCTTTTTTTTATCCGGAAAAAACCTCGAATACCTCCACACCTGAATTATTCACGAGCTGATGTCGCTGCAAAGGCAAGGCAGTGGCCCATGAAGCTGTAGTGAACTACTGCGAGTGGGTTACAACGAAGGCTTTGTAGTGAGATCAGTTCGCCCGAGGGGTAAAAGATACTGCCAATAATATATGGAAAGCTTTTAGAGTATAAATTTGGCAGTAGCTTTTATGAATAATTCAGGAAAATATCAATAGTAGACGAGTACTTTCTTATTAGCTCTCACTTTTCCCAGTGTCTGTTTCAATGCTTCGTCTAAATGCTGCTTTTTTTTAGATTTGAGAATGATCTGGACCCGGTTTTTCCCTCTCAACCTTGGAACGGCCGCCAATGCAGGGCCTAAAATCTCTACATCCTTTGAATGTTCTTTCAATACCGAGGAAAAATCTCTCGTTTGTTTGGCCAACGACCGCAAGTTCTCACCTTGAAACAAGACCTCGACCATATGAGTGAATGGCGGATAGTTCATGAGGTGACGGAACTTTATCTCCTCCGTGTAGAAGCCGAGATAATCAAGGTGTGCAGCCGAACGAATGCTGAAATGATTCTGGAATGCTGTCTGGATCAAGAGCTCCGAATTTTCGTCAGGGCTTAGATGATTTGCTGTCTGAATGATGCGTTGAAAGGTTTTCTGGCTGGCTCGGTAATCGGGTAGAGCAAGGATCGTCTCCGGATAAAGGATAATCACCAAGGGAACCTTGGGCAACTCTTGCTGATGGGCCAGCAACTGTGTACCCACCAGGATATCGATCTTCCTTTCCCGGAATGATTCGACAAGTTTTTCCTGGTCTTTCGGTTTTTTAGCCACATCCGAATCAAATCCGACTATGCGGCTTTGCGGAAATCGTTTCCTGACTTCCTCTTCAACAGCCTCGATACCAATACCTCTCTTTTTTATGATCTTGTGGCCGCATTCAGGGCAATCAGACATTTTTCTTAAAGAATGCCCGCAGTAATGACAGACCAACCTATCATCTCTCCTGTGATAGGTCAGAGCAATGTCACAATCCTGACATCGGGGCGAATATCTGCATCTCGAACAGGCGATGTAAGAGGCATACCCCCGCCTGAAGTGGAAGATCAGAACAGGTTTTTTCTCCTGAATGGCCTTACTGAGCCTGTCGATGAGCTTTGGAGAGAGAAGCCCCCGTTCGACCCGATGCTCGACAATCTCTGAACGTATGTTTGTCGATTCCCTAAAAATATTGAAAAAACGGTTCGTCTTCCTGAATTCATGATAAGATTCGACTGAAGGAGCGGAGGACCCATACACCAGGACTGCTCGATCCTGTTTTGCCCTCAAATATGCACCTCTGCGCGCATCATAAGAGGGATTCTCCTTCTGGAAGTAGGACTCATCCTGCTCCTCATCCAGGATGACAAGCCCGAGGTCCTCCACGGGAGAAAGAATCGCAGAACGTGGCCCCACAACAACATCCACCTGTCCCGAGTGGATCCTCGACCACTCCTCTTCCCTGCTCCGGGCCGACATCCGACTGTGGAGAAGAGCCGCATTTTCGCCGAATCGCTTCTGGAATTTTTCAACGAGGCTTCGGGTTGCCGCGATCTCAGGGACTTGGTACAAAATCCTCTTTTTCAAGGCTAGAGCCCGCTTTATCAAATAAAAATATACGGCCTCTCTTTTTTCCAAAGGCCCGAACAGATAGTAAGATAAAGACGTTTTTCCATCCCAACCGGCCACGATCCGTCTTGCGGCTTGATAAGAGTCCTCATCCAAGGAAAAATCCATTTCTAATTGTGTGGGGCCCGGTTGCACAAGTCGTTTCCTCCTCCGGCTTTCTGTTTTAACTTCTTTTTTAACATGAATAAACTCTTTGCTCCTAAGTTGGGAAAGGACAGAGGAAAGGTTCCTCATTTTGAGTTTGCGCTTCAAGTAGACATCGCTGTACTGCCGTTCTTTTAAGCAGAACAGAACAGTCCTCTCACGATCAGAGAGCTTCTCTCCATCGACAGCCATCTGTCCCAAGTCTGTGATTGAAAACGTCGTCTGTGTTTTCGGCACAAAAGAGGGGGGAAGCGATGCCTGGAGTAACTCCCCCCACGATGAATAATAATAGGCACTCAGTTTTTTTGTGAAGGAGAGAAATTCTGTCGATAAAAGAGGAGTTTTATCCAGGGCAGTTTGAATCTCTTTGAGTTTCAGACCCTTGGGGACACCTCTCTGTTTGAGCTTGATGACGATCCCTGTGCGTTCTCGCTCCTTGAAAGGGACGAGAACCCTTGATCCCACTCTCACGCGGTCCTTCTGAGAATCTGGAACGATATAGAGAAAATTTTTATCCAGCGGAAGAGAAAGAATGACTTCTGCGAATAAAGTCATGTTTTGCCCAGATAGGCCATCACTTTTTTCATGTCCTCCCAAACCATTTTCTTCAGCAGTCTGTTGGATTCATTCCTGACAAGATAGGAGGGGTGGAAGGTGGGCATCACCAAGATATCTTCGTATGGGTGGAATGTTCCGCGCAAGGTTGTGACTCCTGACTTGCTCGGGATAAAGAAGTGAGTCGGAACATTCCCTAAAGTGACAATAACCTTAGGACGTATATTCGCTATCTGCTCAAAAAGATAAGCTTTGCACTCTTCTGTTTCTTCTCGTTTCGGATCCCTGTTGTTCGGAGGCCTGCACTTCACAATATTTGTTATGTAAACATCTTCCCGCCTGTAATTCATGGCTTGGATAATCTTTGTAAGGAGCTGTCCTGCTCTGCCGACAAAGGGTCTCCCTTGGAGGTCCTCATCCCGACCTGGTGCCTCTCCGATAAACATCAGGTCCGCATCGGCATCCCCTTCCCCTGGCACAGCCTTTGTGCGCGTCGATGCAAGGGAACATTTTTGACAGCTGAGAATTCTCTCTTCGACTGATGGAGGGGAGGCCCCCTTAGCGACAAAGCCGGCGCCGATCTCAGAGAGAAAGAGCAGATTCTCTTCGATTTCAGTAAGAAATCGGTCAGTTTTTCTGTCCAAGGAGATCCTCTACTCTATCCCAGATGAGCTGACTGATATCCATCTTGCTCATCTTATCCGTACGGGTGATTTGTCCGTCTGAGTATACAAAAAACACTTGATTTAAATCCGATTCAAAACCGATCGTCTCATCGGCGACGTTGTTGGACACGATAAAATCGAGGTTTTTATCCTCGATCTTCTGGAGAGAATTTTCCTTGATGTTTTCTGTCTCCGCAGCAAACCCGATGAGAATTCTATCTCCTTTTTTCTCGCCTAGTTTTTTAAGAATATCTTGAGTCTGGACGAGTTTAACGTCTTGTGATAGTCCCTTTTTTTTCATTTTCTGGGGGGCCACATCTTTAAATGTGACATCAGACACGGCTGCCGCCATTATAACGATATCTGTTTTTTCATAGTGATGGAAAGTCTGGTCTGCCATTTCATCAGTGGTCTGGACCAAAACAAGTTCCACACCTTGAGGGGGAGAGATGTGTGTGGGGCCGGATATAAGAGTGACATGAGCGCCGCGTTTGAGCGCCTCCTCTGCGATCGAATAGCCCATTTTCCCCGATGACCGATTCGAGAGAAAGCGGACCGGATCCAAGTATTCCCGCGTAGGACCTGCCGTGACAAGCACATTCTTACCAGACAGGCTTTGGCTTTCTCTCATCAATTTTAACCCTTCTTCAACAATCTCATCCGGGGAGGCCAGTCGTCCCCATCCCTCATCACCACAGGCTAAATATCCTCGATCGGGTTCGACAAAACGTGCTCCTAATGATTTAAGCTTCTTGATGTTCAGCTGAGTCTGGGTGTGAAAGTACATGGCTTCGTTCATGGCAGGAGCGATAAGCACAGGACACCTGACAGCCATATAGAAGGTCGAAAGAAAGTCGTCGGCAATCCCTGAAGCCATTTTGCCGATCATGTTTGCCGTAGCCGGGGCCACAACAAAAAGTACCGTCTCTTTAGCCAAAGAAATGTGTGAAATGTTTTCTGATGCTTTTCTATCAAAAGTGTCAACATGGACAGGATTCTCGGTGATGGCACTCAACAAGAGAGGCTGGATCAAAAAAGTGGCATTTTTCGTCATGATGGCTTGAACCAAATACCCTTTTTTCTGGAAATCTCTAACGATCTCGCAGGATTTATAAATACTTATCGATGAACATATTCCCACAACGACCTTTTCCATCTTGATCATCCTCCCTCAGAAAAACTCTGAAGAATGGGAACGATTTCCTTCTGCCGCACGTCGAGAAGGCATCTTTGGCTTACAATAATGGATTTTAACTCCTCTGCCGCACCCTCCAGCTTATCGTTGATGATGATATAGTCAAACATCGGATAAGAGCGAATCTCTCTTTTGGCCATTTCGAGCCGATTTTTTATCGTTTGGGGACTATCCTGTCCACGGCTTTCAAGCCTTTTCTTGAGTTCATGGTACCGTGGCGGAAGAACAAAGATGAAAATCGTTTTTTTATGCTTTTCCTTGACCTGTTGAGCTCCTTGCACATCGATATCCAACAGAAGGCTTTGCTGTATCGCTTTTCTATCGATCTCTCTCCTCGATGTTCCATAATAATGCCCATGAACAACAGCCCACTCTATGAATAAATTCCCATCGATCAATTCCTGAAACTCTTCTTTTGAAACGAAATAATAGTCCTCTCCTTCTTGTTCTGTCTCCCTCTTTTTCCGAGTTGTGTGCGATACGGAAAACTCAAGGCCTTCCACTTCACGCATCACCATCCGGACGAGCGTAGACTTCCCACATCCTGATGGACCGCTCACTACATATAACATTTTTCTCCTGAATTATTCATAAAAGTTACTGACAAATTTATATTAAAAAACCTAAATTTGAAAAACACTTAATATCTTATCGTCAGTAACTTTTACCCTTCGGGCGAACCGATCTCACAGCATCGGCTTCGTTGCAGCCCACTTGCGGTAGTTCACTAC
>CAZXJE010000243.1:1950-5311 GCA_964640835.1 uncultured Eubacteriales bacterium | reverse complement strand
AGTGGCAGCGTTGATGACTTGGTATCCAAGTTATCTTCAGGTGAAGCAGAAGCAGAAAAAGAAAAACCAAAAAAATAAAGGAGAGAAAAAATGGCAGAAAAAAAAGATAAACAAACTGAGCAAGAAACCGAGGTCGAAGTTAGTTCTGTCGAAAAACTGGTTGATTTACTTGATACAGAAGAGAAGAAAGGTGCGGTCGCTGAGCTCATCGGGAGGATCGGAAAGGAAGCTGAGGTTTACCGGGTTGGCGGCGCACTGATCGACTCCTATATTGCTGAAATTGACAAAGCCCTGAGCACCCAAATGGATGAGATCTTGCATAACGAAGAATTTCAGGCTCTTGAATCGACCTGGCGGGGATTGCACTTTCTCGTCCAAAATACGGAATTCAGCAAAACTGTCAAGTATGAGCTACTGGATGTCACCAAAGATGAGTTGTATGAAGATTTAAATGAAGCATCTCTTGGAGAAGGGTATGAGAAGGATTCCGGACTATGGCACCACATCTATTGGGGAGCATATGACAAAGTCGGAGGCCATTCCTATACAGCTATGATCTCTGATTACGAAATCTTGAACAATCCTCAAGACATCAAATTGCTGCAGCACCTATCCGCACTGGGGGAAGCTGCACAAATCCCGTTTTTAGCAAACGGAAGTGCAAAATTTTTCGGTGAAGAGACCATGGGAGACGTAATGAACAACCGTTTCCTCAAGGAACAAATAAAAGACGGCGCCGAATACACAGGCTGGCGTGCCTTTCGGGATGATGACAGATCCAAATACGTCGGTATAGCTTTGCCAAGCTTCTTGGGGAGGCTCCCTTATAATCCCAAAGAAGATCCAACGAAAAATTTCAATTACACCGAAGGTATTTATCGAGATGGAAAAGACAATAGCCTCTGGTGCAAATCATCATTTGCTATGGCGTCAAACATGATTAGGAGCTTCGAAAACTGGGGATGGAGTGTCAAGCTTGTCGGTGTGGATTCCGGTGGAATCGTTGAGAATCTTCCAACACCCACATACGAGGAGCACGGCCAAACAAAACTGAAAGTGCCGGTGGAAGCATCCGTAGGTCAGGCCAAAGACTTTGAGCTTTCAGAAATGGGTTTTATCCCCTTGGCGCATTGGGACAGAACCGATTACGCCTGTTTTTTCGAGGTCCCTTCCGTACAGCGGCCAAAAATCATCAAAAATGATCCTGAAGCGACTGCGAATTACTCGGTGGGTGCAAGACTTCAATATACCTTTCTGGTGACTCGTATTGCCCACTACTTGAAATATCGTCAATTGAGGTTTGTAGGGGCTAATAAGGGTGCTGCTGAAATCCAAGAAGATTTAACCAATTGGCTCAATACCATCACATCCGACCAGCCAAGCGCACCGGAACAAGTCATCGCCGAACGTCCTCTGCGCTCCTTTCAGCTCGATGTTAAAGAACTGGAAGAAAAGCCCGGTTTTTTCCAGATTACTGCCGAGTTCAGACCACACATCGCCATCACAGGTATGGATATTGCCCTGAGACTCGTCGCTTATCATTCAACAGGAGAATAAGGCGTTTATAGCATTGAGAAGCAATTCACAAATCTAAAAATAAAAAAAGAATAAGGAGGCTTAAAATGGCATTTAAAGGAGAATTGTACGTCGAAGGGCCCGAGGGCGATCTCGAGGGACCTCGCGAGAATGGGTCAAGCAACGTTTATGAATTTGGTCATGAGGTTTATCTCCCTTTCGACACAGAACAAAATTTACCTCAGGGATCAAGACGTCTTACCGCTTTCACTCTGACAAAAGACATTGATAAACTCACGCCAACTCTCTACCAATACTGCTGCAACGGTACATTACTGCCAAAGGTTATCATTGTTCTGTACAAGATAAAAGATGCAATGGAAGTTCCCTATTTTAACTATACACTGGAGAATGTCAGGATTGTATCGGTAAAAAACTATATGCCGTCAACAAAGTATGAAGCAAATGCTGACGTCGGACACCTGGAAGAGATCAAATTCTTAGCTAACACGTTCACCTGGAATAATGAGGTTGGTGAGACAGGGAAAGAAGGAGGATTACAAACATATACCGAAGAGAATCCTTTCGCAGACGCTGCCTAACATAATTCTTCACAACTCTTAAAGCTTTTAAAGCATATCCTGAAAAGGCGCTTTCTTTTAAAGCCGAATTCCAATTTAAAACTGGAGTGAATTTCTGCAAAGTCTAAGCCTTTACAACATTTTAGTGGGCTTTTTCGCCTCTGAAATTTCAGAACCGTCCGATGTCGATGACTCTTATTTTAAGCTGCTCTCAGAGGAGAAAAAACTCAGGCAGAGTATCATCGAAAATTTAACGATGATTCTCCAGACAAGACGCGGATCTGTTCTCCATCTATCCGATTTCGGAATTCCGGATATCGTGCAAGTTTATATCGACTCCGGTTATTCTTTCGAACAGCTAAAGAAATACATCTCAGAAACCATATTGAAATATGAGCCCAGAGTCGAAAAGGTGAAGGTTGAAGAACCCAAATTCGACAAGGACAATTTCCATATTTCTTTAAAGATAAAAGCGATCATTAAAGATTTAGCGGGGACAGAAATCCTGCTCACTGAATTCTCCACCACGGGGTGGACAAAAGTTGTATCCGAAAGAGAAAAGTGATGGACATCAAAAAGTATTTTGAACGCGAATACAACTATCTGCAGCAAGAGGGCGATAGATTCGCAGAGAAGCATCAACGGATCGCCGGCGAACTGAGGTTAACAGACCGGCAGAGGAAAGACCCGTTTGTCGAACGGTTGTTCGAAGGTTTTTCCTTTCTAGCCGGACGTATTCATGAAAGGCTGGATGATGATTTCCCGGAAATCACAGGAGGTTTATTAGAACAGCTGTTCCCCCATTTTTTGCGAGCTTTTCCATCTTGCGCCATCCTGCAGGCTCATCCGGTCACAGGATCATTGACAGAACCTGTGGTTGTTGAGAGAGGCTCGGAAGTGCAAACGCCTTCCGGAAAATATCGAGTGAAATACAAAGTGGCTGCCAGTCCTCGGGAAAAAGCGCGAATTATCGAAAAAGACGAGCCCGCAGAGTTCATTTTTCGGACTACGCAGGATGCGATCATACGACCTATGGAGCTAAAAAAGGTGAGGGTAGAAACAACTTCAGAGGCAACATCTGCTCTGATTCTACAGATTCATCCTCACCGGGATATCAGCTATGAAGCCCTTGATCTGAAGCGCTTAACTCTATATCTTCATGGATCGGATTATTTAAAATTTACGCTGCTGCTCTATCTAACTCACTATGTTTCACAAATTCATGTATCCGAAATAAACGGAAAATCATCCCCCTCCCAAGAAAT
>CAZXJE010000243.1:0-1850 GCA_964640835.1 uncultured Eubacteriales bacterium | reverse complement strand
AGAAAGAGCCGAGAGATCTATTCGGTGAATAAAGTGATTGGAGTGAGTGAAGATAAGCAGCAGCAATACAAGTATTTACCTGTTACATCTTACGACATCCTCGATACAAGCGACCCTGAATTCGAATACAAACGTTTTTATTCGATCTCCTTGCGGCCCTCCAAAAGTGACATGTCAGATGTCTCTATCCGAATCTTCGGCCCGAGCATGGAACAGGATGATTTTCCTAAAGAAACTTTGAGTATCGAAGAGGCCACTCTTTCCAATGGTTTTTTACCCGCCAAATATCTAGATGTGGGAGACATAAGCGAGCCCATAAACTTTCCGGAAGGAATGACGTTATCAAACATTACAGCTCCATCAGAGATCCTGCATTGCCCGGAAAGACAGAACTTTTTATGGGCACTCATTTCCCATCTGAATTTAAGCTATACAAGCCTGACTGAATTAGAAACACTGAAATCCGTCTTGAGTTTATACAACTGGAATCAGGACATCAACAATCCAAATAAGAAAAAAATTCAAGCCATAACTCGAGTCCACCCCCCATCGACAAAACACATTATGCAGGATAAAGGTTTAATCCGAGGAATAGAATTCAAAATTGAGATCGATGAGACACAATTCGAAAATGGAGAGGGTGATATTCGCTTATTCGGGGCGGTCTTGAGCCGGTTTCTCTCGCAATATGTCACTATCAATTCCTTTGTTATCCTCACGATCATCGAAACCGAAACAAAAAAACAGCACACATGGACACCCAAAATCGGAAAGATCTTACCAGTCTGATCCAAGACCTGGAAAAAAAAGCACCGGAATATAACGTGTTTTATGCCATATATTTAGCGGAGAAAATCAGCAAAAAAATCCATCCGGACCGAGACGATTCCATTTTTGATCAGAAGGGTTTAAGATTCCGCCCCTATGAAAACTACATCTTCCCGCCTACAGACATCCGGGCCTTTGAATATAACGATGAGATCATGACATTTGTCTTGAACTTCATGGGGCTTTACGGAATCAACTCGCCCCTTCCTCGCTGCTACCATGAGCAGGTTCCCTTTCAACAGAACATACACGGTTCCGGTAATGTGCCTTTGCAAAATTTTCTAGACATATTCAACAATCGTTTTTATTGGCAGTATTACCAGGCTTGGAAGAAATACCGCCACTTTCTCAAACTGACTGATGATTCCGACAACATGATGAGCCAACGGCTTTTCTCATTTATTGGGGGTGTTGAACCCACAAAGAAAGATAAGCTTATCCCCAAACTCAAGCTATTGCCTCTTTCTAGCATTCTCAGTCATCGCGTGCGGAATAAAATGGGGTTACACATTCTCTTGAAAGAATTTTTTCCAAGAATCGATTTCCAAATTGAAGAATTTATTCCCCATAAAGTGGAAATCTCAGAACTTTCAAAACTGGGGAACCAGAATAACGATAATGCTTTCATCCTATCAAAGCATTGTTTTATTGGGAAATCCATATGGGATTATGCAGGAAGAATTCGTGTTGAAGTCGGTCCGATTGATTTTGCGGAATATTTAGAATTCACGCCCCAAGGTGAGAAAGCGGAATTACTCAATTACCTGCTCAACTTTTATCTCAACGATGGGCTGGAATATGATATTAGATTCATCCTCAGGTCTAGCAGTATCGATACAGTTCAATGGAATGATCAACGCTTTCAGCTGGGAGTGAGCCTCTGGTTAGGAAGGCCTACGGAAGAGTTTGTGGATGTGTATTACCCCTACGAACGCTATGCATGAATTATTCATCCTGAATTATTCATAAAATCGGTAAATTAATCCTTCAACAAAGGAGAAAACCATGAAAAGTAAAGAACT
>CAZXJE010000242.1:2521-5314 GCA_964640835.1 uncultured Eubacteriales bacterium | reverse complement strand
GACATTCCCCGAGCGGGCCGATGTTCTACTAATATAGACTGTGCTATAATAGACACCTGATTTACTACCTAACCTGGACTATTCATAAAAAATGTCGATTATGAATAGAAAGCACATTAAGAACGAAAATATAAAAGTGATTTACTGGTTGAATAATGTAAATGATAGATAGTTTTTTTGTCGAACAATGTGTCGACATTTTTTACGAACAGTCCAGATAAAATGAGGAGGTCAGATGAGCGTTGTACTTATTCTCAACCGGGCGATCCTTCTCGAACAGAAATTTTCAGAGTGCTACGAAAAAATGAGCGAGATCGCTTTTGATAGATCCCTCGCCGAGCAACTCAAAATCCTGTCTCAAGAAGAGATCTCCCATGTCAACCTGCTCAAAACAGGCATGAATTTTGCCACAAAAGAGCCCAATCTTTTTCAGGATACAAAAATATCCTCCATAGAAATCGAGAGAGGAATAAAATTGCTTAATGGACTTGTTGAATCTCTGGCGAACAAAGACATCGATATCACAGAGGCCATACACAAAATATACGATTTGGAGATGATCTTTGAGGAAGTTCATCTGAATAAAGTTGCTGAGTTTGAAGAACCTTCGATGAAACAGCTCTTTGAAGCCCTCTCAAATGGCGACCGTGCCCACAGAGAACGCCTCGAGAAGGTTGTTGCAAAGCTCCCCTAAAAAACGTAAGTCACCTTAAAAAAAAGCGTGTGCCCCTGTGTTCCTTTCTCACCGAACTCTCCGGTGCCCCTCTGATAGGCCAACTGCACAAATCCGAAAGGAGGCTGGAACCGGTACACAAACACCACCTGGATGTTCTTCTTATCGATGGATGTATTGACCTGATAAAATAACTTGATGAACAGGTCATTCGTAAAATAATAATCAGACCTGAGCACATGGATCCACGTGCTCTCATCCTCCGGATCGGGATCATACATGAGTCGTATCAACTCATAGGACAGAGAGAAATCCTGCGTCAGCTTATAGTTGAAAGATCCCTCGACCAACTGAAAATCCAGGTCGAAATTGTGGCCGAAGCTGTAGGAGAGACTTGCCGATTGCCATTCTCTGGTGTTGTACCCCAATTTGAATTCGGTCTGATGGTTCCGAAAATCCTTCTCGAATAATTTGTATTCCTGCTGGTGTTCCACCTCGAAGGACAACTTATTCTGGAAATCAAATCCAAGCTCCTGGTCAACCTGCCAGCTGCGCAGAGTTTTGTCCAATCCCCAGTAAATATTGTAATTGGAACTGTATTCTATCCGGTCGAACAATCCTTTCCTTATCCAGAAGGTTTTCGTGAGAGCCGAATCAAATTCACGGCGGTTGTCATCCCGGATAAATCCTACCTCATTGGCATTATCGGCAAATGTGTTCCCAAGTTGTGTGTACCTGAGATGGATGTGAAAGGTGGCCGAATCATAGCTGGGCCTCAGAAAAAAAGCCAGATCTGTGTCATAATCCCCGTAACTCACAGCAAACTGACCGGTAAACCGGAACGTATCCGTGAAATAAAGAGCAGTGTCAAAACCCGCAGTTCCCTTGTTTTTTCCATTGATGTGCTTGTTGGCGCCCAGAAAACCGAAAGTTGAAGAGGTCATAACATCTTTCTTCAGCCTGAACACAGTGTAATTGGCCGAATCGATGTCGTTGGCTTCGTCTTTTTTCGCCTGAGTGCTCAATCCCTGATACTCATATCCTCCCGACTTCCCATAGACCTTCATTCCTCCATAAATGTCTGCAATCCTGCGGGAATAGAACAGGCGTATCCTCTGCTGGTAGATCTCCGAGCCCTCCAGGAAATAATTTCTTTTCTCCGCGAGAGAGAGCTCAAAACGCGTCAGGTTGATCTTTTCCTGGTCGGCCTCAACTGTGGCAAAGTCGGGATTAATGGTGATGTTTCCAGAGACGAGCTGTGAAAAAGCGTAGCGCACATCCAACCCCGTAGCCAATTTTGTGGGCTCTTTCTCTTCCACCTTTAAGATGACATGAGGGATGATCTGCGATTTCTTAACAACGGCGGCCAAGTCAAGACCCGTTAACTCACCAAATTGGGATACCTTCTCCTCTGATTCCAAAGGACCTGTCCAAAAGTCGTACTCGAGAATGCGGGGCACTCCTCTGCCCAGGCTCAAGCCCCATGTTCTGTCTGTTCCAGGTTTGTACTTAATACTTTTCATGCCAATAGCCAACTCGACACTCCATCCAAAATCCGTTTTCTGTGCCGCAGATTTCCAGATGCCATCCCATGTATCATCCGTTGAGCGGCCATTATCTGTGATCCTTCCATCCCACTGTGTCCCGAGGAGATTACTCGAGAAAAAATAGCAGCTCTGCTTGTCATTAAAAGTATCTAGTAAGATAAAGACCGAATCGTCAGTCCGAAGGTCCGAATCTCTTTTGACCAATCGAGCGGCGATATTCTCAGGCTGAGAATCATAGCAGAGAAAAGCAAAATAGATAAAACTCTCATCATAGGCCAATTTGACGATTGTCCGGAATTGAGCAGGCTCGCCCCTCCTGGGCTGGAACTGGATAAAGTCGCTAACTTCAGGAGTATCGCTCCACTCAGCTTCATCGATAACGCCATCAACAAGAATGGGCCCAGTGATCTTTTTCGCTGTTGTCTGTTTCAGCTTCCACTGCCCGAAAACATCAGAAAAAAGAAAAAGAACGAAAAAAGAAACGAGAAGAGCGATATTCTTTCGCATAGAATTTCTTCCAAAGAATACGCCAATGTACCATATTATGATCTAAGAATGCTACTGATGAGCTTT
>CAZXJE010000242.1:0-2421 GCA_964640835.1 uncultured Eubacteriales bacterium | reverse complement strand
CCATCATCGGGTTGTGCCTCCGGACAGAGCAATCGACCAGTGGCCCAATAGCGGATATTGTTAAAGGACGCCAGAATAAACTGCCCATGAATTTCGCCTTTGTCAGACAAAATCGTTAATGAAAGAGGGACTTTTTGGGACTTATACGCATCATGGATCCCTGAAATCCCAGCAGTCGTCTGGAATTTTGCCAATTTAGATTCCCTTGAGGCCATGTCTTCGGCGTGTTTCGATACAAAAACGCCCAATCCCACATTTGCCTGACCGAGATAGAGGCGCAGGAGAAAGTTGTCCTCTTCGATAATTCCTATATCTACCCGTTTTGTGCGTTTTTTCTTTAAGGCCAGACATGCTTTGTCCAAGGAGTCAATACCGAATTCTTTCACAATATCGTTCGACGACCCCAACCCGATCATCCCGAATGTGACATCCGCGCTTCTTTTAAATATCTCATTGATCATGATGTTAAATGTAGAGTCGCCCCCAGCGCCAACCAGAACCTTATATTCTTTAGACTTTTCCCCAGTGAGCCTTATAAGATCCTCTTCACTCTGTGTTATAAAAAGATCATAAGGAATATCATATTTTTGCAGCAACTCTTCCAGATGGCTCTTTTTTCTTAGGGCTTTTCCTTTCCCTGCCGAAGGATTGAAGAGAATCGCTATTTTATCTGTTTGCATCTGTCCTTTTATATCTTAATGCCGATGATCTTTCATTTCCAATGCTCTCTCTCTGAGAACTCTGTGCACATTCGCTAAATCCCCCCGGATGTGAGCAAGTATGGGGAGCCAGAGAAAGATGTTGAGTACCCAGAATACAAGAACAGACCACATCGCTGTCTTCAAGCCCCAGATCGTCGCCAGATAGGAGGCCACCAGGGGACCTATCGCCTGCCCTACTAAATCCAAAATCGAGGCGAATGAGATCATCGTGGCCCTGTGTTCCGGGAGGTTGATATCTGTGAGGGAGCTGTACCAGTTGGGATTGACGCCCTGATTGATAAACATGGCTACCACGATTGTGATGATAAGAGCCCATACACCTGGAACAGCTAAAGTTTGTGAAAGAGTGGCCCCTTCGGGAATCCAAAAGTCGGCACGAAGGAAAAGGATCATGAAAAGAATGGGGAAAGCATTACATAACAATGCAATCAGTGCTTTTGCCCGCTTATCCCTCTGGAAACCCCAATCCCCTATTCTTCCGAATGAAAGCGCACCAAAGACTCCAGAGAAAATGACCATTAATATCACAAAATTAACCGATGTGACTTCCATGTTGTGGATATCTTTCATGTACTTGAAGATCAGAAAGATGAGGATGGATCCGGGAATGACGTCGATAAAATTCACGATCAGCCAGAAGTTACTTTTATTGGCCCAGATGTGTTTGATATCTTTATTGGAGATTCGGAAGCGATATTCAGCTCCCTCCACAATGAGATCGTGCAATTCCTCCTCTTGAACGCCACGTTTTGGTTCGGGAATGCGAAGCAGTCCAAAGGCGAGGATGAGGCCCGTGACGCCCACCATAAAATAGGCCATCCGCCAGTGGTCGGCTAAGGAACCGGCAAGCACAAACCCAGCCATCCGGCCGACAAGGATGGCGGCAGAGACGAAGCCAAATGCTGTGGAACGCCGCTTGGGATTTGCCGTATCGCCCACCAGAGAAAAGATCGTGGGTAAAATAGCACCCACGCCGATACCATTGAGAGCGCGTGTGATGTAGAAGAACACATATCCCAGTTGCCCATGAGGGACAAATATGGTTAGGGTTGAAGAGACACAAAAGACCAAACATCCGGCAAAACAGATCTTCATCCTGGACTTCCGATCGGCATAAATACCTGCTACGATCATAGAGATGGCAGAGAGTACCGTAAAAGTGAATGTCACCCATCCTAGAGGGACAACATTCGCCGTATCCTGAAAAAAATCCCCTAGTATTGAGTTGATCAGAGGTGGCAGCAACGATTGATCGGCGAAATCCACCAAAAGGATGGCTAAAAAAAGAAGAAAAGACAGACCGCCTGAGGTGTATGATATGATTTTGCGTTTAGACGTCATCTTCGGGAATGATTTTCCCTTGAATTTGGACGCTGAAAGAATATCAATTCAATAGAAAAGTGTCAATTAACATAGAATATTGAAAGAGTCTGCTTTGAATCCAGATTAGAAATTGAAGCCAATCAATAGCGATAATGTCCTATTTTTGTGAAATCTGTCAGATTCCGGATAAAGTGGACTTCCTAGATTTAATCTCCTATAATAAATCGGAATCCAGGTTATTATTGAACAACTTAAAGATACTAACTCTGATTGCTTTAGCTGCCCTGCCTTTCAAATATGTAAGTGCCCAACCTAATACTCCCCCAAGTCCCAGGTATTTGTCGCTCTACATCGATAACGATCAATTTGCAGGAAG
>CAZXJE010000241.1:0-5324 GCA_964640835.1 uncultured Eubacteriales bacterium | reverse complement strand
TCTGGTCCTAAAAGATAAAATATCCATAATACCCTCCTGTGATTTGAATGTTTTTTTTCATAATTCTTAAACTTAATCTATGAATATCGTCAAAACAACGGTATAGAGATATACTCATGTCATCTTTTAAGACGCAACTTGGGATAAAAAGGTTCATTTTTAATTTGAGGTCAAGAAAAAAAACTGGCTGTTTAAGAGGGATCTAAATATTGGGGGATTAGGAAGAGGTGTTCACTTGCTCATCCAGTGCAGCAAATATACAATTTTAATAATACCATAAAATATATAGAAATACTAGGTATTATTTCAAAATTCATGAAACTTTTATTCATTTTGGCCAAGACATAGCCAGAATGTTGATTTTCGTGAAAATTAGGATTAAAATATAAAACAGAATACATAAAACAAAAAAAATGGATTAGGGGTCGGAAATGACAAAATCAAAACAAATACTTTCGGTTCTTTCACTCGCCCTTTTTCTTTTTTGCCTATATGGGTCGAGTTTCGCTCAAGAGGATTTCACGAGAGAGGAATATAAGCTATTCCAGAAATATCAAGCCGCCAACAAAAGATTCGAAGAAGGGAAGAAACAATTCGGCAAGGGAAAGATCGATAAAGCCGAGAAAGAATTCAATGCATCCATAAATATTATGCCCCAGCATGCTGATTCTTATTTCATGCTAGCTCAGATCGCCTATAAAAAAGGAGACCTTGAACTCGCCCGGTCTCGGATGGAGACGGCCAAGGAGAATTACCACTTTATCGTCAAGATGAAAATGAATATGGATCAAGTGCGCATCTTAAAAATGCAAGAAGCAAGAGATGAAGGCAGATACGACGAGAAATATACGGATGCCATTAAAGCGCGTCTGAGCAGGCCAATCGCGACTGAGGAAGAGATCCCGGCGGATTATCACTACATCCATGGCAACATCCTGTTCAAGCTGAGTGAATTTCAGCAGGCCCATGATCTGTATGTGCAAGCGATCACAGTCGAGCCCAAGCATAAAGACGCCTACAATAACCTGATCAATATTTACCTTATGAGCAAACAATACCAGAAAGGTCTGGACTACCTGAAAATGGCTGATGAGAATAGTGTGAAGGTCAACGAGAAACTAAAGGAGGCTCTGCTTAAGGCCGCAGGCAAATAATCCGCTTTTTTAGACCATCCTTTTTTACTAATAATCCAGGAAAGTTCTTGCATTGAGTGGGGATGTGTATTATTTTTTGTCATCTTGTATCTAAGATTTTGTTTTAACCCAATTGTAGCCGTGCCATGAAGTATGCGAACAAAGCTGTCCTTGTTGAAGGACCGATCGGAAAGATCCTGTTAAAGCTGACTGTGCCCATGATCTTCGGTATTTTGGGTATGGTCGCTTTCAACTTAGTGGATACGTTTTATGTCGGTAGGCTCGGCACCATAGAGCTTGCTGCGCTTAGCTTTACGTTCCCGGTTGTCCTAGTCGTCAGCAGCTTAGCCATGGGGCTCGGGATGGGTGTGGCCGCAGTCGTTTCGCGGGCTATTGGAGAGGGGGACTCTCGTAAGGTCCGGGATCTGACCACAGATAGCTTGATCCTCGCCCTGTTGGTGGTGGCCGTATTTATCGTTTTAGGGCTCCTCACCATCGAACCCATCTTCCGTCTCATCGGTGCGAATGCTGAGACACTGCCGCTGATCAAACAATACATGAATATCTGGTTTCCGGGGATGATTTTTGTAGTGATCCCCATGGTGGGGAATAATGCCATCCGTGGCATTGGAGATACAAAAACACCCAGTGTCATTATGCTCGTGGCTGTGATTATCAATTGTATTTTGGACCCGTTATTGATATTTGGCATCGGGCCCTTCCCCAGGCTTGAGCTTGCCGGCGCTGCCATTGCGACTGTTGTCGCTAGAGCTAGCACCCTTGTCATTTCTCTTTATGTGCTCGTCCACAGGGAAAAAATGCTGATATTCGCCAAAAGAACTTTGAGATCTGTTCACCGATCCTGGACATCGATCCTGTACATCGGATTGCCAGCAGCAGGAACCCGCATTATCATTCCACTGGTGATCGGCGTCATCACCAGGCTTGTCGCCTCTTATGGCCCAGAAGCTGTGGCCGGGTTTGGCGTTGCCTCCCGCATCGAAATTTTTGCCCTGGCCGTTATCTGGGCTCTTGCATCGGTCATCGGACCTTTTGCCGGTCAGAATTGGGGCGCGGGAAAACCGGACCGGGTGAGGGCAGGGATCAAAAAGTGTGAGAGATTTTCCATGGCCTGGGGATTTGGAATGTTTGTATTCCTGGCTGCGGCTGCAGAGCCAATCGCTTCGGTTTTTAACGATAATCCGATCGTTATAAAAACCATTGTGATGTATTTAAGGATTGTGCCCATCACCTTTGGATTGGAGGGCGTCCTGATCCTGTTGGCTGCGGCTCTTTATGTGTTGCACAAACCCTTTCATGCCATGGGATTCGTTGTGTTTCAGATGGTCGTTCTGTACATTCCCCTGGCTCATGTGGGGTCTATTTTGATCGGACTGCCAGGTGTTTTTATTGCAACAGCGGTCGCTTATGGATTCTCCGGTATTTTGGCTCATTTTCTTACAAGATCTGTTCTGGGTTCTCTGGAACCGAGTGAAACATCCCTTGGATATCCATGAGTTTAGCTCACTTTAAGCGAAGCCGAAACCAGATCGGTAGTGCGATCTCTAAATGTGCGGGCGTCATTTGGGAGAGTCTTGCAAAGAAGCAAAGTCTTGTATAAATTATAAGGTTAACAAAATTATTTTAGCAGCAGCTTTTATGAATAATCCAGATAGAAGAAGGGTTATTCACGAGTTGAGGTTGCCGCAGATGCAAGGCGTCGGCCCATGAAGACGTGGTCGTCCACTTCGAATGGGCCGCAACGAAGCAAACGCAGTAAGATCAGCTCGCCTGTAAGGTAAAAAATGTCGAATATAAATAAAAAGAGCATCGGAAATATGCAATGCCCAAATAAACACTCCGAAGAAACAACGGAACATTCTGATATTGTGTCATTTATGAGAAATATCGACATTTTTTATGAATAATCCAGATTAAAGGAGGGAGCATGTTATCTAGCACATTAAGAAAGCGTAACCTGTTTGGGGTAGTCACCCTAGTGTTTATCCTCAATCTCAGCACACAGGCAGTATCCGTGACAGGTAAAGAAGTCGCCAAAGAGAAAAAATTTGTTCTCGAATGGTTGAGCCAGCCTCAGGTTGTTGAACGTTTCGGCAAAATCTCTGATTCGATCTGGTCCTATGCGGAACTGGGGATGCAGGAGTATAAATCGTCGGCATTGCTGGCGGATACTCTGGAACAAGCCGGATTCACGGTTGAGCGAGGAGGAGCCGGTATGCCCACTTGTTTTGTGGCGACCTATGGATCGGGAGAGCCAGTCATTGGGTTGCTGGGTGAATTTGATGCCCTACCCATGATCTCCCAAAAAGGACGGGTTCCGGTAAAGGATCCGTTGTTGGACGGTGCTCCGGGTCACGGCTGCGGCCACAACACCATGTGTACGGCAGCTGCGGCAGCAGCCATCGCTGTTAAAAACGCGATGGATAAATATGGCTTCCCAGGAACCATTAAAGTGTTCGGCTCGCCTGCAGAGGAGACGCTTATCAGCAGGCCCTATATGATCAGAGCAGGCCTGTTTGAAGGTGTGGATGCTGTCATCGACAACCACAGCAGCAGTGGATTTTCGACAAGTTATGGTAAAGGCGGAAATGCCATGTTCTCTTCTGTTTTCACTTTTAAAGGGAAAACGGCTCACGGGGCCTCTCCGTGGAATGCTGTAAGCGCTCTCGATGCGGTTGAGCTTATGAATGTGGCTACCAACTTCCTGCGCGAGCATCTTTTGTATACCTACAGGATGCACTATGTAATTAAAGAGGGTGGTGAAGCTCCGAATGTGGTCCCGGATAGGGCAAGTGTCTGGTATTACGTCCGGAACAGCGACGAAAGAGTGGAGGAGATGTATACCAAAGTGATCAACTGTGCCAAGGCTGCTTCCCTTGCCACAGGTGCTGAACTGGAGAGCATACGCTGTTATTCTGCGATCCATCAGCGTCATGCCAACAAGGCAGCGGCTGAGCTGATCCAGAAAAACATCGATCTTGTGGGGATTCCGGAATGGACTGAGGAGGAGCACGCCTATGCGAGAGCGCTACAGAAAGAGCTGGGCAAGGAAGAAAAAGGAATGCAAACGGAAGTGGGCGAGATCAGCGATAGCAGCCGGCATTTTGTCGGAGGCGGGTCCTCTGATGTGGGAGATGTCACTCTTATCGCTCCTACAGCCACGATCAGGTTTCCGGGCCAGGTGCCAGGGGCTATCGGCCATCACTGGTCTGTTGTTGCAGGCAACTATGGCTCTACAGCCTGGAAGGGGCTGAACGCTGGAGCCAAAGCCATCGCGGCATCGGCCATCGACATGCTCACCCTGCCAGAAGAGTTGAAAAAACTGAGAGATGAATTTGAAGCGTATTCTAAGGATCATCCCTACAAACCGTTTCTCCCGGAAGACGCCGAACCGCCCATTGATCTGAACAAAGAGCTGATGGATAAGTGGCGCCCACTCATGGAGAAGTATTATCTCGAACATCAATAATTTTCGCGCTGTCATCTTCGACCTCGATGGAACTCTCCTGGATACCATCGATGACCTGGCGGATTCTATGAACGAAGCATTGAGCGATCAAGGTTTTCCTGTACACGATACCGAATTTTACAAGAAGACGGTTGGTGATGGCCTTCCTAAATTGGTGGAACGTGTTCTGCCCGAGGATCATCGAGATGAGGACACCATAAAGCGCTGCATTGTAGACATGGAAGAGGAATACCAAAAGCGCTGGGACAGAAAGACACGACCTTATGATGGTATCTTGGAGCTTCTTGCTGCCTTGGATAAACGTGGGATCAAAATGAATGTCCTTTCAAACAAACTCGAGAAATATACCCAGATAGCAGTTGATTTTTACTTCCCTCAATTCCCATTTGAGAATATTATGGGGGCTTCTCCCTCCATTCCCAGAAAGCCTGATCCTGCCTGTGCATTCCTCATCGCAAAAAAATTGAGCATAATCCCCAAACATTTCGTTTATCTAGGGGATACGAACACCGATATGAAGACAGCCCTTGCTGCTGGCATGTTTCCGGTGGGAGCTCTTTGGGGCTTCAGGAATAAGAATGAGCTAGAGGAAAGCGGTGCCAAAGCTGTCATCGATCATCCCCTCGAGCTCTTGGAATATTTTGACTAACCTGAATTATTCATAAATTATGCCGACATTAATACCTATCTCTTTTCATATG
>CAZXJE010000240.1:0-5399 GCA_964640835.1 uncultured Eubacteriales bacterium | reverse complement strand
ATGTCAATGTAGGGACCGTGTCCCAAACGGTCCGTTCGGGGAGCGGTCCTTTAATCAACTCGGTCCATTCGGGGAATGGACCCTACACACATTCTAGGTTCGGTCGTGGGGGCTTGCCTCACATCTCCCTTTGCGAGATGTACCATGCCCATTCAGCCCTTCACACGGTTTTCTCCATCACACAATTGGGACACTCAATAACGCAATCTGCATTCATGTCATCACAGAAATAAGGATGCATCCATGTTAATACGTGGCACTCCAAAGCCTGTCAAGGGGAAAGATGAATTATCCAGATTAGAAGAGGTTGAAGAGTTTGAGCGCCATGATGGTTATAGCGACTGCAAGGATGATGCGGATGACTCTTTCTCCGCCCTTAACAGCCGCATGAGCTCCCCACCATCCGCCTAATGCATTTCCTGCAGCAAGAACCAAGCCGTACGCCCAGTTCACATTCCCTGTGAAGGCAAACACGAGGAGCGCTGGAAATGTGTATATCAGGATGATGAATACTTTGTGCATGTTCACACGAATTAGGTCAAGGTGGAGCAAATTGAAGAGAGCAGCCATGATTATGAATCCGACACCCGCTTGAATAAATCCGCCATAGAATCCTATTCCAAACAGCGCAGGATAGATCAACCATTGGTTTTTATCGCCTTGATTGGAATTGTTATTCTTATTCGATCGCGAGAAAAACATGGAAAAGACGATGATTATCAACACCACACCTAATAGGCGCTGGAACAGAATATTGCTTACTCGGGTGGCCACTATTGCCCCGATGATGGCTCCTGGCAGGGTGAAAAGAGCGAAGGCAAAGCTCTGTTTGAATTGATGAACCTTTCTCTTGTGAAAAGAGGCCACCGCAAAAATATTTTGTATGAATAGAGCTACTCGGTTTGTGCCATTGGCCAAGGCGGCATCTAGGCCCATAAAGATGAGCGTAGGTAGTGTAAGAGTGGACCCTCCCCCGGCATTCACATTAATAAATCCGGCGATAGTGCCAACGCCGAATAACAGAGCAAGGTGTGCTAGATTCATGTTTGCCAATAATCATCCCGCATCATACTCATCTTTCCCCAAAAACTCAACTCCCATTGATAGCCTTCCCAAATCCGTATTGATGTCGTTCCGGGTGATCAGATTATATGATATCAAAAACAAACATCTGGAAAGCAGCGCTGCTCTATTTCGATGTAGGGACCGTTTCCCAAACGGTCCGTTCGGGGAACGGACCCTACAAAAAAAACATGTCCGTTCAGCCCTTCACACGGTTTTCTCCATCACACAATCTGATCACTCAATAACGCTGATGAGTTTTCATGACAACACGGATTCTGGAATGCGTTTATTCCTTAGGAGCAATTTGCTATCGGAAGCTTGGGATGATATTTTAAAAGTCAGCGCTCACAAGAATTGCTATGATTTTTCGGAGATTGAGATGAAGGCTCTTATAATGGAAAATATTCATCCACTTCTGGATCAAGAAAAGCAAAAACAATCCCGGCGATACGAAAAGGAGAAGCATTTGCTTGGCCTGTGGGGTCTGTTTCTCTCTTTGAGCGTTCTCTTGGCGTTTTATTTCAGCGGTTTGAGTTCCGGCCTTGCCAATCTTTTTTCAGACAAACCTGTCATCTTTGCATTTTTTATCTATGTTTTCGTGTTTCAAGCCATCCTGTTCATCTTCGGTTTTCCTCTTAATTTCTACAGCGGCTACATCCATGAACACAAATGGCATTTTTCCAATCATACACAGAGAAGCTGGCTTTGGGAACAGATGAAATCCTACTTGGTAGGGCTTGTCATTTTTCTAATCCTTTTAGGGATGCTTTTCTGGATTTTAGAGCGATATCCCCAGCAGTGGTGGTGGATCGCCGGGATAGCCATGGCTTTTGTGAGCGCAATTCTTGCCACTCTGTTTCCAATCCTGATTCTCCCCATTTTTAACAAGTACACACCGGTCGAAAACAAAGAAATGACTGATGCGCTCGACAGAATTCTCATCGAGGGGGGACTGAAAAGTTCCGGTTTTTTCGTAGAGGATATGAGCCGACAGACAAAAAAAGAAAACGCATTCCTTGCCGGCTTGGGACAAACGCGCCGGGTCGTTTTGGGGGATAATCTGATTGCAAACATGACAGTTCCCGAGATCGTGTCTATCATTGCCCATGAAGTGGGGCATTACAAACACCGGCATATCTGGAAACACATTGTTCTCGGAACACTTCAACAACTTGTTGTCTTCTTTTGTCTAAACCTTATCATGAAGGCTGTATTTCCCTCGTTTCTTTCGTCCACACGCGCTAACCTGTCTTTATTCCCCTGTTTCGCCATACTGATGGGTGCCCTGTCCGCTTTTCTCTTCGGACCACTCTCCAACGCCCTCTCCAGGCGTTTTGAGAGCCAAGCAGATCGATATGCCCTGAGAAGTATCGCCGACAAGGATGCCTTCGTAACTGCACTTGCAGGACTAGCCAACCGAAACCTCTCCAATGCCTATCCAAGTTGGTGGGTGAAAATTCTCTATTATTCCCACCCTCCGATAGGGGAGAGGCTCCGTATGGCAGAAAAGGTCATTTCTGTTTGAGGTCTGCCAAAATGTCAATAATTGGCATTTTTATGACAAAATTTGGTATTGCAACTTAGGTCATCCGAGGGGAAAAGGCATAATTGATTTATAATTAATGAGTTAGACTATAATGAGGTTTGGCACATATTTTGCAAAATAATGTTTGGCTCATTGGAATATTTGCCAGGGTCGCAGGGCTAGAATGACAGAATCTGTAAAGAAAAAAGATACGTCTGCAGAAGCAAAAAAAACCAACAATAGAATCGAAGAACTAGAAACAATCGTGATCGAGTGCAAGCTGAGTGAGGATGCACTCAAAAAAAGCGAGAAGAACCTTCTCTCCATAATTAACACTCTTGAAGACCTCATCTTTATCCTTGGCGCGGATGGCACTTTCCACAAATATTTCCAATCTCCGGACAGAAAGGACCTGTTCGCACACCCTAAAAATTTTCTGGGAAAACACTTCAAAGAAGTCTTACCAAGGGATGTAGCTGATCTATTCCAGAATGCTATTTACAGGGTAGAAGATTACGGGAACGTCCAACAGTTTGATTTTATCATGACGATCAATAGAGATGAAATGTGGTACAACGCACGAATATCACCGCTCAAGCAACAAGCACAAGATTATTTTGGCTATGTGGTGGTCCTTCAAAACATCACCAATCAGAAACAAAGAGAAGAAGCGCTGGTCGAGAATGAGGAAAGATACAAAGCCGTGATGTTACAGAGCACGGAAAGCATCTTTTTAGCGGATGTGGAAACTCGGGTTATTCTTGAAGCCAATCAGTCTATGCAGAGACTCCTTGGCTATTCTCTCGAAGAAATTCCAGGCTTGAGCCTCTATGATTTTGTGGCCAATGGCCAGGATGATATCTATCAAAAGATACTAAGAATTCTTAAGGATCGCTCCTCCTATAAAGGCGAAATGCAGTATCGCAGGAAAGATGGAACACTCGTTGATGTTGAGATCAATGTGAACCTGGTTTCATATAGAGGAAAAAAAGTCTTCTGTGTGATCTCCCGGGATATCGCGCCGAGAAAACTCGCTGAGAAACAGTTGATCCATACAGCAACTCATGACGCTTTGACAGGCCTGACTAACAGGCTTGTTTTCTATGACAGGATAGCGGTTGAGCTGGCACGTGCCCGCAGAAACCAGACAAACCTCGCCCTTATATACATCGACTTAGACCGATTCAAGATCATCAATGATACACAGGGACACAGTTGCGGCGACCAGCTTTTGAAGGGGGTGGCTGATCGCTTGAAAAATCTTCTGCGTGAGACTGATACACTCGCCCGGATGGGTGGGGATGAATTTATGTATATACTTCCCGAAGTGGAAAGTTCTGAGGATGTGAACAATATAGCAGAAAAGGTTCTCGATTCGATCCGGAAGCCTTTTTTACTCGATGGCCAGCTCCAGAGCATCACGGGAAGCTGTGGAACAGCCATTTATCCTATTGACGGTAAAGATGCAGAGACACTGATGAAAAATGCAGACCTTGCCATGTACTTTGCCAAGGACAAGGGGCGCGATAAGCACCTCCATTTCACATCGGAAATGTCAGTTAAGAACCTTTGAGAGACGGCATGTCATCACCCCTAAAAATTCACCCTTAGAGGCGATTGACGAAAAGTCCGTTTCAGAGTACTTTTGGATAGACGATGTAAATAATTGTCATTATATTTAACAAAAAATGTTAAATTGACAGTGATAAGGCCAAAAAAGGCGGATATAATGAAAAGAAGATATGAACGAATATGGGGCTTTATGTGTTTGATCATCTGTCTTATATCTTTCTCATCTTTGATCTTTTCTGCGGGGAAAAAACTCATTATTGTTGCGGATAAAGCACAGATCTATCTGGAGCCAGACCAAAAAAGCCGGGTGATCGCGACATTGAATAAGGGTGATATCCTCACTCTCAGCAGCGAAAGGAAGTTTCGGCGAATATTCAATTATGTGTATTTTACTTCTCAAAATACGGGATGTACAAAGTCGGGGTATGTTCTTGAGTCCTTGGTGGGTAAGCTTTTTAATGTAACCAAAGTGATCACTATCCAGGGCGACGCGACGAAAAATACTATGGTTATCCGCTCAAGGGTTTACCTGGAGAACGCCAAGTGGGGGATGAACAGCAATCAGTTGAAGAGAACAGAAGGACAGCCAGCCCACTTGGGAGAATCCCAAGGCTATCAAATATTCGGATATCAAAAAGAGATTTTAGAGCGGGATTGCCTGATCGGCTATTATTTTTCGAATGATAGATTAAACGGGGCTAAACTCAGCTTCTTGGAACAGCATACGAACAAAAACCAGAATATTGTGGACTTTAAGCGGATCAAAGACCTGCTGGTACAAAAATACGGAAGACCGATCGAAGATAAGATCTCCTGGGAAGATGTCACTCATAAGCAAAACATTTCCGAATGGGGGAATGCTATAGGCATGGGGCACTTGGAGTATGTTTCCAAATGGTCGACACGTGAAACTGAAGTTTTGCTCCGTCTTTTCGGTGAAGAGGATGAGGTATCCCTCGAAGTGACCTACAAACCCACCACATGAATTATTCGTAAAAGCTGCTGACACATTTATATTTAAAAACATTTAGTATTCTTATTGTCAGCATCTTTTCCCCTTCGGGCGAACCGATCTTACAGCATCGGCTTCGTCGTAACTCATTCGTGGTAGTTCACTACAACTTCATGAGTCACTTCCTCGCCGCTACTGCAACCTCGGTCCGCGAATAATCCATCTTTCTTATGAATTATTCAACGGGAATCGACTCCGTCCCAACAGTAAGTGCACAATTTTTCT
>CAZXJE010000239.1:0-5417 GCA_964640835.1 uncultured Eubacteriales bacterium | reverse complement strand
TCGCAAGTAACCCATAAGTTCTAGTGTGCCTAAGGCGTCCGAATCACGAGTTAGGTTGCCTGATGCGATGTGGGGAGGGATGAAGTGAAGGACTTTCCTGTTCTAAGAACTGAGCGGTTAGTACTACGAGATTTTGAAGACTCCGATGCTCAAGCGGTGTTTGATATTTTCTCACTGGACAGCGTGACCAAGTACGTTGACTCAGAAACAATGCAGTCTGTTGAGGAAGCGGCTAAAAAGATAACAAGCCGCATAAACCTGTTCAAAGATGGTCACGGTATACGCTGGGGCATAACGCTAAGAGGTTTAGGGAACACCATCATCGGCTCTTGTGGATTCTACTTGCTTAACCGGCACTGGTTCTCTTGTGAAATTGGATATGAACTCCATCCGCAATACTGGCGCAGGGATATCATGACAGAAGCCTTAACAGCTATTATCAACTTTGGTTATAGCGATAGGTTCTTCTTCCATCTGAATCGTATTCAGACATTAACCTATGTGTACAGTGAGCCATCAATCGGCCTTTTGAAGAAACTAGGTTTTCAGGAAGAGGGGATCCGGAGAGAGTATACGTATTGGAAGAACCATTTCCAAGATTTGCAGTGTTTTTCGTTGCTTCGTCGGGATTGGGTAACCTAACACGGGTTGGAGCCGACTGGGCTATCTTGCGCCAATCTGATTGCTCCACGCGCTTTCAGGGTATCTTATGGCAAAGGCTCTTGCCCGCATCCGCCCAGCGGCTCAACCAAACCGTTGGGCAGCGTGAAATTGCATTGAGTTTATGAATCACGATTGTCATTATCTTGGAAGGAGTAAGCTATGACTCAAATCAATGGCAAATACGTACTTTTGACCGGAGGATCACGAGGAATTGGTCCAGTTATCGCTGATACGCTGGCAAGACGAGGTGCCCATATTGCTCTTGTCGCGCGCTCGCAAGAAGGTTTGAACCGGGTTGCCGAGTCGCTAAGAAAATTCGAAGTTCAGATACTAACCACGTCCGTTGACCTGGCGAAACCAGACGAACGCCGGAAGCTCGTATCAACCGTCCTGGAACAATTCGGTGGAATTGATATCCTGATCAATAATGCGGGACTTGAGTCCGAAGGGGCATATCTGGATTTGCCTTGGGAAACCATTCGCGAGACTCTTGAAGTCAACCTCATTGCGCCTATGGAGTTGACCTATCTCGTTCTCCCTCACATGCTTGAGAAGAAAATAGGCCATATCGTGAACATCGCTTCGGTTGCTTCCAAATGTGGGGGTCCTTATGCAGCGACTTATAGCGCCACGAAGGCAGGATTGGCGGAATGGGCATATGGATTGCACCTTGAATTGGAGAATACCGGCGTAAGCTTTTCAACCATCTGCCCAGGATACATCACTGAAGTTGGAATGTTTGCAAGGTTTGGCGTTACACCGCCCCGTTCAGTGGGATCTTGTACACCAACCCAGGTCGCGAACGCGGTTGTAAAAGCTATTGAGCATAATACTTTGGATGTTGTTGTCAATTCATCTCCTAGTCGCGTTCATTTTGCACTCAGGCAGTTGTCACCTTCTCTTGGAGTCTGGCTACATAAGACATCAGGTGCAGTAGAGCTCCAACGCAAGAAAGTCGGTTTGTAATGTGCATAGGTATGAAATACGCTGCCCAACAAAGCGTGCAGCTGACGGTGGGTATGCGCCGCGTTTTTTGGGCTTTTTCGCGGCTTTGAGTTTTTCCGTTTCGATGGCGACTCCACCCTCCCACCCACCGCAGCTAACGCAAACCGTTAGGCGACTCCACTTTCATAAACCGGAGGGAGCATGTTGAGTTTTCAAGCGGTACGTGACAAGGAAATCACCTTTGCCGAGTTGGTCACCGATCTAACGCGTGACGACCTGCGTGACCTGACCAACGAGATGATCGACACAATGCTGGGCCTGATCGCGGATTGTGTTGATGCTGATGTGATCTTTGAGCCAGTTGATCCACAAGCACACGATCCGTACGCCGCAACGCCTGAAGAGGTGAACCTGTCCTGGAATCTGGGGCACGTGGTGGTGCACACAACGGCGTCGGCAGAGGAAGCAGCGGCGATAGCGGCAGAGTTGGCGCGGGGGGTGGAACACCACGGTCGTTCACGGTATGAAGTGCCGTGGGAAGAGATGAAGACAATAGAGGGGTGCCAGCAGCGATTGGAGGAGAGTCGGCGGATGCGGTTAGCGAGCTTGGAGATGTGGCCGGAAGAGGCGCATTTGGAGAACGCGTATGAGGTATGGTCGGACAGGCCGATGGTGAATGCGATAGGGCAGTTCGTGCTTGGGTTGATGCATGAAGAGAGTCATCTGGAGCAGATAGAAGAGATAGTGCGCCAGGCCCAGGTGGCACGTGGGCAGTAGGGGCGGAGCCGCCTAACAATGGCTGGAGCCGACCTGCGCTTCGCGCAGCACACATCGCGGCACCCTTGGATTTGCTGTTGCTCTTGTAGCAGGAGGGGTTTTGCATGACCCGCGCAGGCGGCTCAGCCTCTCCGTTAGATGGCTTAATATGAAAAATTAGAATGTTAGCAATATTTACTGGTGCTGGATTTTCGTATTGGTCAGCTCGCTTACCCTTGGCAAAGGACTTATTCGACTTCCAAATTGAGCCCTTCGGGGTGAGAGAAATTAATCGGCTGTCCAAAGTTCGGGATCTGTGGAAAGCTTGGGTTGCTTTCCATCCTACTGATCCGACAGAAACTTTCATTTACGACACAATTCATCGAGACAATGAATCCTCTCGTGCAATTCTATGGTATCTAGTCCGACGACTATCAGAGCCCTACCTTTGGTATGAAACTCGTGCCAACAGAACGCGAAGACACGTTTTGATGATTGATGAAAACAGAGTTCTTGAACGCCCAGGTATTAAACGGGCACAAAATTTTCTAACTTGGTTATCTAGGTTCGGCCTTCAAGGGGTGATAACAACCAACTATGATCTTATCATCGAGTATGCACTCGGAACAAAGGGTTTCAACTATGGAGATGTTGGAGAAATCCTCCAAGGCAGAGGGCCATATCCCGTTTCTCAATGGCATAATCCTGTAAGATTAACCGGTCGAGTTCCTCTTGCGAAAGTTCATGGGTCAATCTCGTGGGATTCAGAGAATCGTTACACCGACGGTCGTCGTGGGCTTACTGGGAATGCATTAATTGTTGCACCTGATCCTGACAAATCCCAGCCCATAGAACTAATCGCCGTCTGGAAGTTAGGAGCTCAAATTCTAAACAAAGCAAAAAACCTAATAGTTTTTGGTTTCGGTTTCAACCAGTACGACAATGCCTTGCTCTCTTTTCTAGGCGAATATGGATCAGGCTTGGAAAAAGTTCTACTAATCGATGTGTCTCCTAAGTTCGAAATTGCAAAACAGCTGTGGCCTAGTGCCGATATCCAATCAGCTGATCCGCCGGAGGAAGGGACAGAAAACATTGGATCATGGCTAAAAACTCTTTAGAATGATTCAGCCATCTAACATTCGCTGCAACGGACCGGGCTTGCAGCCCTGCCTGCCGGGGCCCCAATTCTGGCTCAATCAGGTTGGAGATACTGGCAACTTGCCATGCCCGCCCGGCCGTTGAGCTTTCTCGTTAGGTTGTATGAATATGGACTCTAAAATCTTATTGAACCATTTGTATGAACTAGAAATTGAACTTCACCAAATTGAAGTTCGGAACGATAAAAATCGCCTCGATGAATTACTTCATGAGTCCTTTATTGAAGTTGGTCGATATGGTAAAACGTATCATAAATCCGATATTCTAGCAAATTTGCCGAAACAAGCAATATCCGGAGCTATCAGGTCTCAGGATTATAACCTTGAGGTTCTGTCTAATGATCTGGCTCTTATCACGGATAAATCTGCCATGATGGATGAAAATGGTAATTTATCAATACATACATTTAGGCCATCTCTTTGGCAAAAAGTCACTGGTTCATGAAGGATACGTTTCCATCAATGGACCCCTGCATCGAAATTCACCAAGAGCACAACCTAACCCCACTCCACCAGACCCTCCGCCGCCGCTGTGCTCCGCCTTCTTTGCATCACCGGCAAGCTGCATCGCAGTATGCCCGGGTGGGAGTAGCATCTGTAGTGGACCCCAAAAACTGGACAGTATGCTAAACAGGAATTAGACTCCAGGAAAGGGATCCACAATGACAAAACGACGCATATTCATACCGGACTTCAAAGCCCAGGTCGTGCTGCAAATGCTCATCGAGCAAAAATAGCAGGCAGCTTAGCTACTTGTTGGGCTGCCAGTTTGAGTTCCGGCCTGGCTGCAATATTACAATTCATAAAGGAGGTCTTACGATGAAGTCAAATAACTACCTGATTGGTCTATCGATCCTGTTCTTCGTTTTTGCGGCTGCTTTCTCAGTTGTGTTTTGGGGAGATGTCTCGTTGGTGGCCAAAGTCGCTTTCTTTGCATTAGGGTTTGGTTCCGGTGTAACGGCCGGTCAATGGTTTGCCAGGCGGAGCGCATGAGTTTCAATATTCTTATCGCCTTGTTACTGAGGCGGTTGGCCGTTCTTTGGCAGCCCAACAAGCGGATGGAGCCGACCTTGCTATAGCGGCTCTCAATTGAGGGTGGTTGGGGTTCCGCAAGTTGACTTCTAGAGGAGTAACGCAGCATAAGCCGCAAGGCAGCTCATCCGCGAGCCGTTAGGGGAATGTGTGACATCTTTTCTGTAAATTTTATTAGTTAGCATCCTTCTGAAGCGTATCCGAAGATATTTGAGTTACCTGTTTTATAGGTATGAGTATGTGGCTTACTATGTTGTGTAATTGCGCTTGTATTTCCGTTGAGAATTTTTTTTGGCTGATACATAGAATTACAGCTTTTATGCAATTGTCAACCTTTTTTTGCACAGGTCACAAGGCATAAGCGGAAACTCATACCGGCTCTAATTCGTCAGCGCTTGTGTCCTCGGGTCAAGGCTCGGGGGCTCGGATAATGAATAAATTAATAACTAGCCGGAGTTTATCCTGAGCGGAGCGAAGGACCTGCCTTGCCCCTCGTCCACGGTCGGGAGCGGCTCGCATTCTATAAGGACATGTGAGCAAGCTCGCCGTCCCGCCCCCCGCATTGCTCAGTCACCATCAGTTACTCCGTCTCCGGTCACTTACCCCTCCCTCTAATTACATTCGGCCGCGGGAACACCAGCCGGTGTCGTTCCCTCCGCTCCCTCGGCTCCCTTGCTTGCGTCAGCGCCTCCCTGTTCTTCTCCATCGCCGGTATTCTCTACACAACCACTACATCCCCCTGAGAAACACTTAAAAAGAACCCATTTTTATGGGACCACTACAATCATTTCCCTATCTCTTGTACTCCCAAGCCATTGTTGCTATAATCTTCTTACAGAAAATCGCTTCTTGGTTGGGGGAACC
>CAZXJE010000238.1:0-5446 GCA_964640835.1 uncultured Eubacteriales bacterium | reverse complement strand
AGCGAAGTTTCCTCGCTGGGGAAACTGAGCGTGTTTTCGAAATCACTAATTGGAATGCTCGGATAGCACTCATCACGGTTTTGGAGAGGCTTCTTTCTCAAACGGAAACAGCACAATCTTATTTGACAGTGCCCCGCCCGAAAACTAGAATGGAGGAAGCCAAAAAAGGGAAGGAACTTTTTGGAACCGGATCTCGTCTACTGAGGTGTGATTAGTGCAAACAGAAAGGATAGTCAAAGAATGCTTACAAGGAAACGAAGGAGCCTGGCAAATGCTGGTTAACACCTACTCGCGAAGGATCTTCAGCCTGGCTTACCAGTTCTCCGGAACGCGAGAAGAGGCTGAGGACATGACACAAGAGATCTTCCTCAAGCTTCACAACTCCTTGAAAAAATTCGACTTTAACCGGAATTTCGACGCATGGCTCCTGACTCTTGCACGGAATCACCTGATCGATGAATACCGCCGCACCAAGTGGGAAAAGAAGACACGCGATGAGTTCGATGAATACCGCCTGAAAGAGACAACAGAGATAAGCCCCGAAGACGCCGTCATGAGAGAAGAGACAAAAAAAAGAGTATGGGAAGGCTTCAACCACCTATCGGCAGACATCCGGATGGCCATTATTCTGAGGGATATCCAGGGAAAAAAATATGAAGAGGTGGCAGAGATCATGGCTCTCCCCCTGGGAACGATCAAATCCCGTGTCAATAGAGGAAGGATTCAACTAGCAAAAGTCCTCAAAGAACAAAAGGAGAAGGAAAATGGAATGTGAACGTATCGAAAACCTTTTGTCTTCTTATTTAGAGGATGAACTGACAGCTGAAGACAGGCTGGCAGTCGAGGAGCATCTCAAAAGCTGTGCGGATTGCTCCGTCCTTTTCGATCTGTTGAGGGATACACAGGAATCTTTGGCTCATTTTCCTCAAGCAGAGATGAGTGAGGAACTGCTGGAAAGGCTCTATGACATTCCGCACAAAAAGAGGAAACTTAGGCTCAGCTTGGATTTCTTGGTGCGTCCTGCGCTGCAACCTTACATGGCAGCGACAGCAATCCTGCTGACAGTTATGTCCTTTTATCTTTTCCATCCGGAAAAGAGCGCGATCGACAAGTCTATAAACCGCCAGGTTCATATGGGGTACGGTAAAATCGGCAAGCTGTACTCCGAGGCGGAAACATTCACAACATCCTTGGGTGAATACAAGGATAATATCCTCGATACCATCAAAAGGAAACAGCCTTTTGGAAGGAACGGGGAATAAACCAATACATATGGAGGTATGATATGGAAGAGAAAGTTATCGTTAAGCGACCCCCTAAATCTCCGCTACTTGCAGGCATTTTGTCCTTCTTTTTTCCTGGGACAGGCGCTCTGTACAACGGTCAACCGCTAAAATTTCTGGTCGTTCTCCTCGGAGCCGCGATCATGATCACTATGCTGGCCCAGGAAGAAGGTTCGGCACCGTTCTTGGGCATTATGCTCGGTGGTTTGTACTTCTACCAATTTATCGATGCGATCGTGACAGCCAGTGCGATCAATCGAAAGGCTTTGCTGGGTGAAGAGGTAGACGAGATCAAAATCGAAGAACTTCCAGAGTTTGTGAGAACGGGCTCTGTGTTTTGGGGGATCGTCCTCATGGTCCTCGGAGTCGTTTTTCTCATGGCAAATTCCAGCTTTCTGGTCACCTACAGCAGAATTTGGAATCTCTGGCCTCTCCTTGTCATCATTATCGGTGTGAAGCTCATCGTGGACTACATGGCAAAAAACAAAGAGGGAGAGTAGAGGAGGAACAAATGACAAAACAAAAACGAAAAGATCCGTTAATCTGGGGTATTCTTCTCATTACTCTTGGAGTGCTTTTCCTGCTGAAGGTCGACATCTGGTATGTGCTCGCCCATTTTTGGCCAGTGATCCTCATCCTATGGGGAGCCCATAAGTTCTATTACGGATTGAAGGACAGACGAGAGGAAGAAGAACAGTCTGAAGACATCCAGGTTTAAAAATGAGATCAAAAGAAATTGTTTTCCTGATTCTGCTCGTCGCTGCGGGAGTATTCTTCTACCACGCCTATACAGATAAGCTCGATTGGGAGATCGAGTGGGGAGACGACTTCTTTTTCAAGCTTGAGGAGTTTGAATTCGAAGAATCTCACACGATCGACGCCCCATTCCCCCACGTCATTCATGTGGTGAATCGTCATGGAGAAATTAGGATCCAAGGGACAGAAGAGGACAAAATTGTCGTTACTATGCAGAAAAAAATTCGACGCAGAACTGCAGAAGAGGCCCAAGATGTGGCAAACACCCTGAAAATGGTTTTTGAGCAAACCGACCACAATATCGTTCTCACGACAAACCGGGGAGAGTTCAAGAAAAAACGGTTCCAGACATCATTCACGATCTCTCTACCCGAGGGTGCCGACGTTACAGTATCGAACACCTATGGAGTGGTTGAGGTTTCCAATACCGGTAACACAAACATCCATAATTCCTATGGGAAAGTTTTCGTCTTGGATGTAGAGGGCCCTTTGATCGTTAAAAACAAGTACGACGATGTGAACATTCAGAACGTAGGCGCAAATTGCACGATCGACAGCAACAATGCTTCTTTGGACGTCACTAAGGTCGATGGGACTGTTCAAGTTTTCCACCGGTACGGGGACGTCACCCTGAAGGATATCAGCCAAGATGCCATTGTTGATGCATCGAATTCGAAGATTTACTGTCAGAATGTCGAAGGCTTGGCGGATGTGAGAAGCACCTATCGAAACATCATCCTCGCCAACGTTGGCGCTGCAAAAGTGAGTGGAAAGAATTGTGAGATCGACATAGATGGCGTGAAGGGCTATTGTGTTGTCGAAAGCAGTTATGGCCGAGTGATGCTGACAAACATCCTGGGAGATCTGAAGATCGATGGAAAGAACACGAGTGTTTCAGGAAAAACTCTTCTGGGAGATAACATAACCATCGATACGACCTATCGGGATGTGGAGCTTGAGGATTTTGCCGGGGAGACGACGATTCTCCATTCCAACGGGAAGGTCCTCCTGACACCAAAACCCCTCACCTTTCCCCTTGTCGTCAAAGGGAGATACTCAGACATCAACCTGTACTGGCCTGAGGGAGGCAATTACCCCACAGAAGCAGAGAATAAAGGCGGAGACATCGAATGGAAGCTCCCCTACGAGCTTTCATTCAAGAAGGAGAACAGCGTCTCCATGATCAAGGCCTTTATGGAGGAGGATTCAAAGAGCCCTCTGATCTATCTGTACACAACCTACGGAACGATCCGGATCGAAAAATCCCCCTAGCCGTGTAGGGACCGTTTCCCAAACGGTCCGATGTAGGGTCAGCTCCCCGAGCTGACCGATGTAGGGTCCATTCCCCGAATGGACCGAGAAGAATTAGGATTTAACGAAGATCGGAATCAAGAACTAAATATAGGGAAACTGAAAAGATGTAAGGCCCGTCCCCGGACGGGCCTTTTTTTTTAATGTTTATTCTTCAGGGAGTAAATCTTGCTCTGCAGGAAACCGTTGATCTTGATGTTGAAGTACGAGATCAGATTGGCCAGGTCTTTTTTATATTTGGTCACATAACGCACAAAATCCAATTCCTTTTTGTCTCTCAAGTGACTCTCAAATTCGTCCACTTCGTCCCGGAGCTCGATCACATAGTGATTGATCACCCTGTACTGAGCATTGATATCGATCAAATCCTGGCCGGTGACCTTTTTAAAATCCAGGTAGGGAGGGAGGACTTGCAGAGCATTAAAACCCTCTGTGTGGAGCTCGTTCACATACTCTTTGATCTCCTGGAAAAAGGACTTGTACTGGAGAGGATTTTTTAGCTTTTCCTCTGCACGATCTATGAGGACCTCATACTGATCTTTCAGGGAGCCGAAATAGTCATGCAGTCCAAAATGTTTGCGTTTGAACTGGAAGAGATCGATAAAATCGCGGCCGATGTAGATCTTATCCTTGTAATTGGTCAAGAGCTCCCGGGAAGAATGCGTATAGAATTTGACCTCGTAGTACCTTCCTCCAGAATCCCTTTCCCTCAAACGGGCGAGCACCAAGAAATTATTCTGCTCGATATAATAGCTGTTCACATCTAAAAGTACAGAGAACACGGAAAGATTCTGCATAATGTACTCTTTGATGTAATCGAGGATGTCATCCTTTTTTGTGATAAAGTCTCTGACAGTTTCGTTGGGTGTGGGATTAATGACGGTGTAAGAGGGTGAAAGGAGGTAAAGGACAGGGCCAGTGCCCAGTTCAAGATAGAAGTGTTTTATAACATTCTGGTGAAGGTCATCAGACAGGAACGGCGCCAATTCGGGCAAATCTTTGAGCTTTAGCTTGGAGAGTTCCTCTATCTCGTTCATTTTTGAAATCCCTCATTATTGAAGGGAAATTTTATCACCAAAAGTCAAAAAAAGCAAATCACGATGGATTTGGAAAGGTCCAGGTGGGATTTCCGTATTTCTCTTTCTGAATCTGATAAACGGCTTCGTTTTCATCTTCCCCAAGAGTTCTTCTTTTTAACCGTACACCAAAATACTCTCCAATGCTTTGGACAAATACATCCACAGCCTGATCAAAATGGATTGTTCTTCCAAGAGCCTCGGTGAGTGAGATCATGCGGACTTCCTCGCCAGCTCCTTTAAGAAAGGATATGGATGTGAGCAAATCATCATCCTCGTCAAGTGGAATAGACCCATGCTGGATGAATTTAGTACCGACTCTTTTTTGAGCGCTTCCGATGATTTTCTTACGGCCGACTTCCACCTCATTGCGTGAGGGATAGGAAAAACATGGAAGGTTCCCCCGGATGTACTCCTGAGGTGCAGGGCTTGCAAGAGCTGGCGCCAATCCCATCTTTTCCAAACCCTTCATCAAAGCCTCGGAAATGATTCTGTAAGAATCTGCAAGAGTGGTTGTAAAGATTTCTGCATCAGAAGATGCCAGAGAATATGTGACCTCTTTGTGGTGAAGAACCAACTTCCCTCCTGTCATCCTGCGGACGATATCGATCCCGTTCTTTTTGCAGAATTCGACATCGGCTACTTCTAGAACCTTCTGTGAATAGCCCAGGGAAACTGTTGGATTTTTCCATGCATAGAATCGAACGATCGTATGCGGTTTTTCAGTGAGGGACTGAAACAGATATTCATCCACCGCCATATTCCACGAGCCGTCGAGCGATGTGTCATCAATAAAAAGATCCCATCCTTTCATTTTCTTTCTCATTTTTTAGAACAGTCTATTAACTTAGCAGCGTCAGTAAGTTTAAACGAACCACAACTCATTAATTTCTCAAATACAATAAGATTTTATCTTAACACTTTGTCGCTACAAAAGTTATGAATGCCTGTTCCTATAAAGAAAGAGAGAGCGGACAACGGGATTCGAACCCGCGACCCCGAGCTTGGGAAGCTCGTACT
>CAZXJE010000237.1:0-5448 GCA_964640835.1 uncultured Eubacteriales bacterium | reverse complement strand
ACGCCCCCGATCCAGTGATCTCCCCAGTCATCGGTGGCGCTGTGGGGGTCGGGCATCCTGGCCATTGCGATGGTCCCTCGCTTGTTGCTCAATCCATTGTCGGCCTCGTTCTTGATCGGACCCTTAGTAGGTTTCTTGCTCATATCGGCCGTGTGCCCACCACCCTGGATCATGAAGTCTTTGATCACACGGTGGAAGATGGTACCGTCATAAAATTTGTCGTCTACATAACCGACAAAATTTTTCACTGTGACAGGTGCCTTATCCATGTAAAGCTCAAGCGTAATATCGCCCATAGAGGTTTTCATGATAACTTTGGGATTTTTGTCTGCGGCCGAGTTATTCAAAGGAAACGCCAACAGAAAAACCACCGCCATCATGCTTAAGAAAAACTTAATGAACATTCATGCCTCCTGCGTAGGATTTCTCCGATTCTGAAAAGCCCAAGATATCAAAATATACGTTCCAAATCAAATCAGAGGGATGGGGTAGGAATAATATCAAAAGTAATTTAAATTCACCTCCGAATTCATCTCAAAAGGCGATTGCTGAATTACGGATCTTTTTGTAAATTTGAAAACGATATGAACTATTGAGGGGACAACAATGAAAATCCAGAAAATTTTATTCATCCCTATATTTTTGGTATTTGCGATTTCTTCACTTTCTGCTCAAGGTAAGCTTGAGCTCGGATTCCATTATGGCTCATGGGGATTGAATATCATCCGAGGGACAATAGAAGACGGCCTGAATGATGCACTCGAGGAACAATTGAGTGAAAAAATATTGGAGGATATCCAGGAGGTCTATCCAGGCGCCGAACAGGTTGCCTACGATCAAGTGTTCAGCTTTGATTCCGGAGGTCACAATTGGGGCATTGAACTTCGATACTACCCATCTGGATACAACGGCTCTTTCAGCCTGGGTTTTTCCGTTGAAAAGACCAGGATGAGAGTTACCTTTGATGAGGTTCAAGTTAACATGATTTTCTCGGCTGTATCGACATTTGAGGGGAATGCAGAGGCTGAATACTGGATGTATCCACTGTCCTTTCACATGAGTTTCCGATGGGATATTATGCCCACTTCACAGATCAGGCCGTACATCACTGTAGGTTTTGGAATTGCTACAGGTACGGCTCTTGAGAAGGGCGAGATCAGTTATGCCTATAGTGGAGACTTGCACATCGAGGGACAGGACCCGGAGCGCTTTGAGAATGCCGATTCCAAGACTTTAAAAGAGCTCAAGGAAGAGCTGGAAGATGAAGGGGAAGATTTTGTTCTCCCCAGCGTCATTCCCTTCATCCAGTTGAATCTCGGTTTAAAGGTGACCGTTACGGATAACCTCCACCTTCTGTTAGATGCCGGCGTCTGGAATGGCCTCCTCCTCCGAGGGGGTGTAGCATTCCGCTTCTAGTCTTTGGGGTGAATATAAGAGCCGGCTTGATAGAACTTAAGATCTAGGGATTGGTATCAGTAAAAAACAGAATTTCCGTAAAGCCTGGGGAATTCAGTAGAAAAGGATAACCACCCAATATTTCTTAGGGGGTCTGTTGCCCTCACTGTCAGGAACGATCCCTATTCCTATCTTTCGGAGTCGAATATAGTTTAGTTTAACTTTTATAGTTTCGGGGACATGGAGTGGATTATTTGTGTTGTAGGGGATGACTTGATAGTGACTCAATTCAGGGGGGAGGACGATGGTTCTGCCTCTTTGGGTTTTTATCGTCTCGGCGATCACCCTCGCTTCATCCGATAGGTACTTGTCTAGTTTTATAGGACGTTCACCTTTTTCGATCAAAAGAGAATTAATCTCATCCGCAAGTCTTAGATGGATCTCATCAGCACTCATGTTTGTAGAAACACTTTTGCGAAGCAGGAGGAAAGAGATAAAGTACGTCCCCCCTGGATTCTTCTCCTCGCGATCGAAATAGATCCCAATCCCTGCGCGAGTTGTCGCGGGAGCGACGATTTTCTCCATGTCATTATTCTCAATCTCGAGCAGGGGAGTCGAAATAAGGAAAAAGAGGATTTCACCATATCGATCAGGGAGATCGGGAAGGGATTCTCCTTTAGCCCGTTTTAGAGAAAACTTATGGGCCATGGTGTTCAGCTCTTCAAGGAGGGGGATGGGAGCCAAGCCTTTTTGTGCTCTTCGGGCATTGATCTGTTTTTCCAGCATTTCTCTGAATTCTTTCTCTGACTTGGCCTCGAGTGATGTCAAAAAATCCTGAGTGACATAATAGCCCTCGCCCTCATTGTAGAAAACACCGATACCGATGGTATCGAATCGAGGATCCAGGATATTTTCGCGGTGGCCTTTGCTTCGCATGAATGAATTGTGGATGGCCTCAGGGAGAAACGATTGACTGAAGGCTATATTTTCTCCGGTCCCTTTAAAAAACAGGCCTGCCTCTTGAAGGCGTTGGGAATAGGCTTTTCCATCGCGGGAATTATGAGTCAATTCGGACTGTTCCGCCATATCCTGGCTGTGGCTTCGGGCGATAGGTATCAAACTCTTTAAGATCTGCAAAAGGGAAATTCCCTGTTTCGCTCTTTCTCTATTAATCAGATCGTAGAGTTCCTTTTCGATTTCCTCTGTCTCCAATCGATCGGTTGGCACTTGAAATCCAAAAATGGGCTGGCAAAGCAGAGATAAGTTCATAAGTAAGATCAAAAACGAACGCATTTTCATTAACATCTAATTTTTTCTTTACTTTTCGACCGTTTATTCTAACATAATGGGAGGAGGCTGTGATGACAAAGAGAAAACTTCTATCTGTTGTTTTTATTTTATTTTGTATCTCATTTTTCTTATTTATCCGTGCCCAGGAAAAGTCTGAGGAGCTGACAGATGAGCAGAAAATGCTCCAGGTCCTGCACTCGATCTCCAGTCATAAACTCTATGATTATGTGAAAGAGCTGGCTTCAGACAAGTATGAGGGCCGGCTCACAGGGACAGATGGTTACAATGCAAGTGCCGATTGGGTAGCCGCACGTTTTAGGGAGTGGGGGGTCAAACCTGCCGGGGATAACAACACCTATTTCCAAGAGTTTCCAAATCCGTATACACTCATCTTTGAGGATTGTGAGGTTTCGCTCAATATTCCGGTCAAGGACTCGTTCATAAAGAAATATTACGCCTATGAGGATGAGTTTATCCCCGGTGCGACCTCCGGCTCTGGTGAAGTTACGGCTGAGGTCGTATATGTGGGATATGGCATCACGGCTCCTGAGCTCGGTTATGATGAATACAATGGCATGGATGTCAAAGGAAAGATCGTGCTCATGGAACGTGAAGCTCCGGTTTCTCCCGGCAAAAATCCCGAGCTTTTCAAAAAATGGCGGCCCTATTCATTCCATCAGTACAAGCTCGAGAATGCGGTGACACATGGAGCTAAGGGAATGCTTTATAACTATGGCCCGATCTCCAATCCCAACAATGCCTACGCTAAAGATTTTATATACTCACATGTGGGGGATGCAGCCGTTGCCGATGCCTTTTCTGGCACGGGAAAAGTGCATAAGGAAGTTGTGGAAAAGATCAGAAGCGAGCTTAAGCCCCAATCGTTTTCAATAGACAAGGTGTTTACAATCAAAAACACGACTGAGCACCACCCGGATGGCGTAGGCTCCAACGTGATCGGCATTCTCGAAGGGACAAATCCAGCGCTCAAGGATGAAGTGATCATTGTCGGCGGCCATCTCGACCATCTGGGCCGGTGTTATGAGATCATGCCCGGCGCTAACGACAATGCCTCTGCTGTGGCAGTGATCCTGGGATTGGCTGAGGCTTTGAGCAAAAGCTCCATCCAGCTCCGGCGTTCCATCATGTTCATCTGTTTTGGGGCAGAAGAGCAGGCTGTTGCCGGCTCAAAATATTACCTGGAACATCCTGTAGTCCCTCTGGAAAAAATGGTGGCATTCATCAACATGGATGGTGTCGGATGCGGTGATACTATCAGCGCTCTTGCGGCAGAGAATTATCCCGAGTTCTGGGAATTCATAAAAAAAGCCAATGACCGGTACATCCACCGGGAGATCATCACCCAGTATTTTGCCAACAATGCCCGCCCTAGGCTTGATGCAGCCCGATTCATGTGGGAAGGTGTTCCGACCATTTCTTTTGCAGTCCGGGGTGCTCCTTCGTTTTATCACGTCACCAAGGATGATATCGACACCATCACTCCGGAGATCCTGGAGGATATGACACAACTTTTGTTTGTGGCTGTTCTGGATATTGCCAACCAGGATACCCTCGATTTCAGAAATTAGAAGAAGAGGTCCATGCAATTCCAGAATCCCACACGAGTTATTTTCGGCTCTGGCTCGTTGTCAAAACTCGGACAGATCGTTCACGAAGAGCTCCAGGCAAAAAAACCCTTCCTCGTCACAGATAAAGGCGTTGAGGAGGCAGGTATTCCTGCAAGGGCTATTTCCCAACTCCCAGGAATACAGGTTTTTAACACGATCGAACAAAATCCCAAGCACCTGACTGTTGACCGGGGCGGAGAGATCGTACGCCAGTCCCAGCCAGACCTCATTATCGGATTGGGTGGCGGCAGCGTCTTGGACGCTGCAAAAGCCATCGCTCTGCTGGCAACAAATCCGGGCAAGATCGAAGACTATGAAGGAAGGGGGAAATATAAAACTCCGCCGCTACCAGTATTGGCCATCCCGACCACCTGTGGGACGGCCAGTGAGGTGACCTGGGTTTCTGTGATCACACACACCGGACGAAAGTTCAAGATGAGCATCAAGGGGCCCCAAATGTTTCCTGCTGTCGCCCTTGTGGACCCTGACCTGCTTTTAACTCTCCCACCTGCGCTAGTTGCATCGACGGGGATGGATGCGCTTACGCATGCAGTCGAAGCGTATACCGTAAAACCTGCTAGCTTTATGACGGATATCTTTGCCCGGGAATCCCTGTTTCATATTTTTGCTTCCATCGAGGCGGCCTACAGGGATATCAAGGCAAACAGCGAGGCCAGAGAGGGCCTTATGAAGGGAAGCATGATTGCTGGCTTTGCCTTCGGGAACAGCGACGTAGGGGCCGTGCACTGCTTGGCCGAATCCATCGGTGCACTCTATGATATTGCCCATGGGGTGGCTAACGCTGTTCTTCTCCCTTTTGTCATGGAGTATAATCTTCCTGTCTCGACAAAGAAGTTTGCCGAAATCGCCAGGATCGCAGGGATCGAAGCTGAGGATGATGGAGAAGCTGCACGATCACTCATCCAGAAGGTGAAAGATCTCTCTTACGCTTTAAAAATTCCGTCTCTCAAGGAACTGGGCATCAAAAAGAGCAATTTTCCAGAGATTGCCCAAAAATCCTTCGAAAACAACTCCAATTCCTCTAATCCCCGTGAGGTCACCACTCAAGATTATGTGGATATCCTTTCAAATGCCTTTCATGTATGAATTATTCATAAAAACTGCTGCCAAATTT
>CAZXJE010000236.1:3691-5463 GCA_964640835.1 uncultured Eubacteriales bacterium | reverse complement strand
CAGTATGCCCTCGATGGCGATATGCCTGGACGGAATTTCTTTTCTTTCCATCATATTTTTCTGTGCAGATTAGACCTCGGATGAACGATTTCTTAAAAATACCCAATATTCTCTCTGAAGTCAAACAAATTTACAAAGATAGAGCTTCTGATTTTAAGGGGTAGCGCAATGAGGACAAATCGGGTTTTTCTCTGTTTCAACGATATCAAACGTAAGATTTTGACTATCGTACACCAAAAGACGATTCAAAAGGGTTCCCTCTACAGCCATTACGAACTTGAGTACCTCTGTCGCCTGCAAAACCCCTATCATCCCTGGCAGTACACCAGGAATAGGCATCTCATCCGGTCTTTGTGTATCCTGCGGCAGGAAACAAGCGAGGCAGGCAGTGTGGGGTGGATGGAAAAGGCCCACAAATCCCTCCCATCCCTGGACAGCACCATAGATATAAGGTTTTTTCATCTTAACGGACTGCTGGTTAAGAATGAAACGGGATTCGATGTTATCCAGACCATCCACGATCAGATCACAACCTTTCGTCATCTCATCAGCAGTCTGGCTATCCATAAATTCTGGTATGGTCTCGATTTCGACATTGGGATTGAGAGAGGCAAGGCGCTTCCTTGCTTCTTCAACCTTTAGCCTGCCGACTGACTCCTCAGAGTAGAGTATTTGCCTGTTGAGGTCGGTCTGTTGAACTCTGTCCCCATCACAGAGACGCAGCTTACCTATCCCGGCAGCTGTAAGGTAAAGAGCCGAGATAGAGCCGAGTCCACCCACTCCGACAATTATCACTTTTGCGGATTTGAGCTTCTCCTGATTCCAACCCCGGACATTAAGCTGTCTGAAGTAGCGTATTTTTTCTGAATCTGAAAGGCCCATCGATCCTCACTCATCCTCCTGCCATGAACTAACCGCCTGCCACAGGTGGCTGGAGCGTTATGTTTTGGCCGTCTGATGGGATGTATTGCAATCCTTTTACTTTTCCTGAAGTGTAAACAAAGGCCACTAGTGCAGGATTAATACCGATATCAGCTAATATTTCCCTTATAGTTTTCCCTACCTCCGTTTCTATGCGGCGTGTGTAATAATCGATGTCTGGTTTCAACCTTTCTCGCAGCTCGCTTCCTGATTTAAGATATATCACCATCACTCGGCCCTTCCTATTTATTACATAACCGTTAAAATGCCTTCGGTTTGTATTTTTCACCCCGTACCGGAGGAACACCTCCAGGGATGGATTTTCCCAGAAATCCAATCTTCTCCAGATTATCGGCGGCGAAGTCCAATCCCAAGTCTTCCAGAACCTCACGTGTTGGATTACCATTGTTGTCCCATCCGCGTGCTTCATAATAATCGTCCAGCATTTTTTCAACTTGCTCCATGGTAACGCCTTTTCCCTTTCCGGGGCCGCTGGGGATTTTATCCTCCCAGGATCGAGCTGGTGGATAGTCGAAAACACGGCCAATGTCCCGATTCCGCTCCAGGTAATGACAACGAGTCAGGTTCCAAATCATCTCAGATGTGCGCAGGGCTTCGTCAAAGGTTATCCCCCAACCTGATATGTGATTGAGTGACTCAACAATCTCCTCGGGCGAAATATCCAATTCTCCCCAGAAAAGGCGGCAAATACACCATGTGTCGAATAGAGGGCGAATATGCTGGAGGTAAACGACAATTTTGGCCCGGCCCTCGATCGACTCCCTCCCTTCCGCCATATCAACAGTGATCGTCCAAGAACGGTTGTGATGGGCGCCAATGTCCGCTGTCAT
>CAZXJE010000236.1:0-3681 GCA_964640835.1 uncultured Eubacteriales bacterium | reverse complement strand
ATAGCGAACTTTTCACTGCCGTGCCCTATCTTTTCTGCAGCCCTCTTACTGCCACCAGCAAACCATTCGCCTATTCCACGTTTGTGAGCTACCATATCGAGGAAATGCTCGACATCATCCAATGAACCCCATTTGAGCGTGTATCCTTCGAGGTCCTCTTTTGTGATAAAGCCCTTTTCAAAACACTCCATGGCGAAAGCGGTAACTCCTCCACCCGACATCGTGTCCATCCCCAAATTATCCATCATCCAGTTGATATATCCGACATGATTTATATCCTTCATCCCAAGGTTGGACCCGCAGGTTGCCCCCGTTTCATATTCTGGACCCTCAAGGTGAACGACAGGCTTTCCTTCGACAACCGCTTTTGTGTATTTTCCACAGTTCATCCAGCAACCAAAGCAAGCCTTATGTGTAATAAGACAATGCTCAATAAGTTGGTCACCGTCTATCTTGCCCACATCTTCGTAGTAAGTTGTTTTAAAATTATAAGCTGGAAGAACAGCATTGTCATTCGACCATCGAATGAAAAATGATGTGCCATACTTCTGCCAAGGTTCCATGTTCGGGTGGATCTTTGTACGTTGTATTATCTCATTAACTTGATTTTTAAGCGATTCGAGGTCATGGACGTGAATTGAGCGATTCCCCCGAACAGCTATTGCTTTCAGCTTCTTTGAGCCCATAACTGCTCCCTGACCAGTCCTTCCTGCCTGGCGGCCAAAATCATGCGTGATACAAGAAAATAACACTCCGTTTTCACCCGCAGGGCCTATTGTAGCAATCTCAAAATCTTCACCCAGATCTTTTTTGAGTTGTTCCTCACAATCGAGTGATCCCACCCCCCAATATTTAGCCGCATCCCGCAACTCAACAGTATCATTATCTATATATAGAAAAATTGGTTTTGGCGAAATGCCGGTGAAGATGATCATATCATATCCTGCGAACTTGAGCATCGGACCGAAATGGCCACCCATGTTGGAATCACCATGACCGTTTGTGAGTGGCGATATTGAGCCAAATTCGGTCTTAGAACCCGAAGGGATATAGCAGCCGCTCATTATACCAACGTTCACGATAAAAATATTTTCCGGACCTAAAGGATCAGCGTTTCGGGGCACTTCATCATACAGGATCTTTGCTATTACTCCACGACCGCCATGCCAACGACGGGAGAGCTTTTCATCGGTTGGGAAACTCTTTATTTCACCAGTGGTTAGGTTGACACGTAAAGTTGTCCCGGCAAGTCCATTGTTCATTTCACGCCTCCGTTTCCTTGGTGGTCGACTTTCTCTCCCATTCTACGAGAGCATTTGTATTACATACCTTAATGCACTCCATACAAAAATCACACTTAATCACATAATCGAGGTCTGGGTGCTGGCTGATAACGTTCATAGGACAAGCAACGATGCAATCTCCACAATTTGTACACTTTTCCTTATCGACGATGTAACCACCTGCTTCATTCTGGTAGACGGCATCCTCTGGACAAACTTCAGCACATTTGCCACATTGAGTACAGACGAAAGGACGGAATTTGCCTGGATCAGGGAATTTGGCCTCTATCCTTAGTGCTGCCTTTTTAGGATTTATCTCTGAGAAGTGCTCGATAGCGCAGATCTGCAGGCAAAGTCTGCAGCCAGTACAACTGTCTCTATTTACTTTTATTCTCATCTTCCCTCCGCAGTGGTGACATTTATCAACTCTTAATAAATATAGTTCTCCACCCCCCCGTATATTGCTAATGCGCGATGAATACCGATTAAAGACACCCTGGCGGCCAAAGAGTCAATCCCAAGATGCTCCACTATGATTACTCTGTTGACATCAATCCAATATCCTGGGGGCACCATCATGATATCTGTCGATGCAGCAAGGATTTGCTTATCTCGACTTTATTCTTCACCCAAGAAAGGATACCGGTGATCCTTGGGAGGATTGAGATTTTCTTTGACAGTGCGAGCACTTACCCATCTTAGGAGATTCATAAATGAGCCGGCTTTGTCGTTTGTTCCCGAACCCCTGGCTCCTCCAAAGGGCTGTTGGCCGACAACTGCGCCCGTAGGTTTGTCATTGATGTAAAAATTCCCAGCCGCATGGCGAAGTGTTTTGTACGCTTCATTAATGGCTTTCCTGTCATTGGCAAATATCGAACCGGTCAAACCATAGGGCGAAGTAGTATCACAAAGATCCAGCGCCTCGGTGAACTGATTTTCTGGGTAGATATAGATGGTCAGCACAGGCCCGAAGATCTCCTCCTCTATGAGTTTGTGATGGGGATCAGTGACCACAACGACAGTGGGTTGGATGAAGTACCCTTTGGAATCATCGTATGTTCCACCAAAGATAATCTCGGCTGTATCCGAATTTTTTGCGAACTCGATATATTCTACGATACTATCAAATGCCGCTTTATCGATCACAGCTGCCATGAAGTTCGAAAAATCCATGACATCGCCCATCTTGAGAGTTTGGAGCTCATCCAGAAGCTTATTTTTGATAGCAGTCCATACATCAGCGGGAATATAAGCACGGCTGGCTGCTGAACATTTCTGGCCTTGGTATTCGTATGCGCCTCTTAAGAGTGCTGTGGCCACTGCCTCTACATCTGTCGAAGAATGAACAAAAACAAAATCTTTACCGCCTGTTTCTCCGACGATCCGTGGATAGGTCTTGTAATTCATGATGCTGGATCCTATGGTTTTCCACATGGCCTGAAATACGGCAGTACTTCCCGTGAAGTGAACTCCTGCCAGATCAGCCTTCTCTAAAACGGGATCACCCACATACCTCCCCGGACCGGGGATAAAATTGATCACACCATCAGGCAAGCCGGCTTCTTTCAATAACAAAGCGATAAAATAGGCCGAATAGACGGCAGAAGATGCCGGTTTCCAAAGGACAGTATTCCCCATCATCGCCGGAGACGTGGGGAGATTGCCAGCAATAGAGGTAAAATTGAAGGGTGTGACGGCAAACACAAATCCCTCAAGTGCCCGGTACTCCACGTAGTTCCAAATGCCGGGCGAGGAGTCGGGCTGTTCTTCATAGATCCGTTGCATGTAGTATGGATTGTACCGATAAAAATCGATAAGCTCACATGCCGCATCGATCTCTGCCTGATGGACGGTCTTTGATTGCCCCAGCATGCTCGAGGCATTTATCACATCTCGATATTTTGTGGCGAGCAACTCTGCAGCTCGAAGAAAGATGGATGCCCGAGAGACCCAGTCCATCTCCGACCAGTCTTTCCAGGCCTTTTTCGCTTCGACAACAGCCATTGTGATCTCATCAGGTCCGGCCTTGTGATATCGACCCAGAAGATGATTGTGGTCATGAGGGCAGCGACACTCCGCAAAGTTCCCTGTTCGGACCTCTTTTCCTCCAATGATTAGAGGAATCTCGATCTCCTCACCCAGCATTCTTGTTAGTTCCGCCTTCAAAGACACCTTTTCGGGGGAACCCGGGGCAAAACCCATCACAGGCTCGTTCGTAGGACGTGGTATTTTTATGACGCCATTCATGGATAATCCTCCTTTATCACGATTTAAAAAGGCAACAATTATACATCAATAAAAAACTTTCTTCATCCCAATCATTTGCTTTTAGCAAAAAAAACTTAGCATTTTACGTTCCATGTTCTAAGACATTAAAGTCCCAGGTCTTTATCTATCC
>CAZXJE010000235.1:0-5494 GCA_964640835.1 uncultured Eubacteriales bacterium | reverse complement strand
AATCAGAACCATCACGACCGGATTTAATCTCAAGCGTCCGCTTCAAGAGAAACAGATCCATCGAGTCGCCTTTTTTACCCAAGAAATGAAAAAAGCATTCGAGAGTGCAGGTTTTACTGTCCAGACAGTCCGTGTGGCCACACAGCCTTGGGAGGAATATTTTTCCTCCAGAAGTCAGATCGTGGACCTTGCAAAAAAGCTCGAGGAGCTGACACACAAACATCAAATCGACTATTTCAACATGGGGACGACGCGAAACGTCCAAAACATGCTTCTTGTCTATGATTTGATCAAAAACACAAAGCGCGGCTTCAGTACTGTTTCAGTTTCTGATGAGAGGAATATAAACATCGATGCCGCTCGACAAGCCGCGAGGATCATCAAAAGGCTGTCTGTTTTAGATGTGGATGGTTTTACGAATTTGCGGTTTGCCGCTATTTTCAACACAAAACCTGGAAGTCCTTTCTATCCCGCAGCTTTCCATAAGGGACCAATGTCGTTTGCTGTGGGAACAGAAAACAGTGATTTAGTGTATAAGGCTTTTTCGCAGGCGAAGGATATAAAAAAAGCAGGGCAATATCTCAAAACGTTGTTGACTTCGGAGTTTAAAAAGATCGAGAAGGTCGGTAACCGGCTGCACCGCGAATTAAATATCAAATATGGCGGGATCGATGTCTCCATTGCGAGCTCAGTTAAAGCCACAGAAAGCATCGCCTTTGCGTTCGAAAAGCTCGGGCTGGGAAAATTCGGAGAGCCGGGGACTCTTACAATAGCCAAGATCATCACTGATACTCTGAGAGATTTGAAGGTCAAAACGTGTGGATATTCGGGCCTGATGTTGCCTGTGCTCGAAGATTATGGATTGGCGCGCCGGAACAAAGAAGGTATGTATGACCTGATCAATCTTTTAACATACTCAGCCGTATGCGGAACAGGATTGGATACGATCCCGTTACCTGGGAATATAGCAGAGAAAAAGCTCTATGCTCTGCTTTTGGATATCGCATCTCTCTCCCAGAAGCTGAATAAACCCTTGTCGGCCAGGCTAATGCCCGTGCCAGGGAAAAAGGCGGGGGAGATGACGGATTTCAAGTTTGATTACTTCGCCAACTCCAAAATAATGAAGCTCTAATCCTTTCCTATTAAAATTATTTGAATAAAAATGTGTCAGCAGCTTTTATGAATAATTCAGTTTAAGTGGTCTTGGAGGTTTTTGAGTATTTGATTGGACTGATGGGAAGAGTTGGCAGTGAGCACGATGAGGATGAAGGTGCGATAGGGCTGGACCACGATTTGAATCCCTGAATCGTCTTCGAGTTTTATATGGTTTTGGTCTGCAGCTACATTCTGATATTTCACTGCGTCCTTGAAGTCCTTTTTTGCGCTGTCAAACGCCATCTGGCTTGCTTCGGCGTCTTTGTATTCCAGAATATAGATATCATACCCATCTGAGTATGTTCCCTTAATGCCTTCCTGGATTTTAAAAATATCTGTGTTTGCAAAAGGATAGCTATTCACCAATCCCAAATTTCCCTTGAAATATTTTACACTCTGCGCATCCAAGTCCTCTTGAGGAAGGCGTGAGTATATTACAGGCATTTCCGCATTTGCTTGAGTTCGTATTTTTTTATCCACGACATTTGCGATTGATTTGAGTCCATCGATGGTCTCTGTCTCTGCGTCAAAACCCGTTATTGTGACCAAGTATTGTCCCTTCCAAAAATTCAGATAGTAATCCTGGAGTTTACATCCATGTCCCACATTGAGTTCCTGTCCTTTTCCCGAAGATTTAAAGGTGTACATGCCATAGGCGCTATCCGGAGAGGACATTTTGTAAACTTCTAAGGAGGCAGATCTCCCATTCAGGTTCTGGTAATCTTGGACGATAACCCGCTCGAACCCATACTCATGATAGATCTCTGCACCGCCATTGATGTAGAAAAAAAGGTCCTCACCTTTGTATTCTTCAAAATCGAGATTCCTTTTCCAGTTGTCAATCTCGCTCGCAATGGGCAATAGGGCGCTAAGCCCTTCTTCTTCGCGTGATGATGAATTCTGACAATCCAATGAGAGAACAAGACTCAAAAATATTGCTAACCATAGATTGATTTGAACGGTTTTCATGGTGTTCCTCCACGCTCCCGCTCCCTCATTTCAAGGAACTGAATGATCTTTGCACTCCCCGAGGGAAAGGGGTATTTCCTCATTCCTCTGAGGCTAATCCAGCGGTGGCCGTCTTCGGACAGGGATGGATCCGCTTTGAGCAAACATTGGAACGCATAAAGCTTAACCTGAAATTGAGTATATGCATGGTTTACTTGGGTCAAAAACTGGATTCGGTCGACTTCTACACCCAATTCCTCCTTAATCTCCCGGCGAAGGGCCTGTTCAAGAGTCTCGTCTTTTCGTCTTTTTCCACCGGGAAACTCCCAGAGATCAGAGAGGAGACCAGTGGGGGGCCGTTTCTGGATCAAGTATTTTCCCCGCTTTTCCATAACTCCGATCACGGCTTCGATCTTGCGATAACTCCTTTTTTGAGGCCTGGGGATGATTTCCTGTTCCCCCATTGTAAAGGCTTTGCAGTCTTCCTGGACCGGACAGAGAAGACAGAGGGGGCTTTTTGGCTTGCAGACCAGCGAACCCAATTCCATTACAGCTTGATTAAAGATCCCCATTTTTGCTGAGGGCAGGAAAGCTTTCATAAACTTTAAAATGTCTTTATCCACTTTGGGAGTGGATTCTTTCGTCATCCCCATGATCCTCATCCATACTCGCCGCACATTGGCATCGATGACAGGAAAAGGTTTATCGTAGGCGATGCTGAGGACTGCGGCAGTTGTGTAGGGGCCGAATCCCGGCAGTTTTATCAATTCCACATAATCTTCTGGAATTTTTCCCTCATGTTTATCCAAAAGGATACGGGCTGATTTGTGGAGGTTTTTAGCCCTCTGATAGTATCCGAGGCCTTGCCATGCTTTGAGAACCTGCTGCAGGGGAGCAGCACTTAGTGTCTGAACATCGGGGAACTGGGACAGCCATTTTTCATAGTAGGGAATAACAGCTGGGACTGTTGTCTGCTGCAACATGACCTCGCTGATCCAGATCTTGTAGGGATCACGTGTTTGTCTCCAGGGCAGTTTCCTGTGATGTATGGTGTACCATTTGAGCAGTTTCCTTGAGAATCCGGCTTGTCTGTCCATAGCCACTTTATTGTACGGTGACAATTCTTAGAATACAACTTTTTGGTGGATGCATTTCCAAATCCGCGATGTCATAAATACTCGATAGCCATCTTGAGGGATCAGATTTTGTGATGGAGAAAACCGTGAGAAGGACTGGACGGGCATTGTATTTTTCTATGTAGGGTCCGTTCGGGGAACGGACCGTTTAGGAAACGGTCCCTACCTCTGAGTAAAGATGCACTGTTTTCCCATTGTTCGTTTTAAAAATCACCAATCGGATCACTCGGAACTCAGTTCATCACGGATTTGGAAATGTCTGAATTTGCGCGGTAAACCTTGACATTCTTGCCTGGGTGAGCTATTTTTCAAGGGAAAGCCAGGTTTTAAATATATTTTAGGGTTATTTTTTGGAGGGTGATTTTTCCTCTTTTTTTTTTATATAGATGATGCAGATTTTTCTGTCTATTCTGTGTTGAACGAAGTATCGACATTTATTATGGATAGTTCAGATTAAATACCATGGAAAAGATCGGTAAATACAAAATCATCGGCGAGCTCGGAAAAGGAGCGATGGGGATTGTCTATAAGGGGGTTGACCCAGATATAAACAGAGAGGTTGCGATCAAGCTCATCCGCTTTGATATGGTCTCTGAAGACGCCGAAAAAGAGGATGCCGCAAGACGTTTTATCAGAGAAGCCCAATCTGCAGGAAATCTGGAGCATCCTAACATTATCACGATATATGAAGTGGGAAGAGAGGACAATCAGACATTTATCGTCATGCAGTGCGTGGATGGAGAAAGCTTAAAACAAGCTATTAGCGCTGGGAAAAAGTTTTCACCGGTCGAAGTCGTTGATTTGATGACGTGCCTGTGTGATGCTCTGGAATTAGCTCATCAAAATAAGATCGTCCACAGGGATATCAAACCAGGGAATATCTTGCTGGATAAACAGGGCAGACCCTATCTCGTTGATTTTGGTGTGGCCCGTATGGAAATGTCGACGATGACACAGTCGGGAACCATCGTTGGGACTCCGAGTTATATGTCGCCAGAGCAGATCCAGGGGGTCAGGGTGGATGCCAGAGCGGACATCTTTTCTTTGGGCGTGATCATCTATGAAATGTTGACGGGGAAAAGACCCTTCGAGGGGGATCACATCACTACGATCGTTTACAAGATCATGAATGAGGAACCCACGAATATCAGAGAGATGAAGAGAGACCTGCCTGAAGGATTTGAGCAAGTCATCAAAAAGGCTCTGGAAAAGGATGCCAACAAACGGTACCAAAGTTGTAAAGAATTGGCCGCAGACTTAAAGAATATTGGTGCATCGTCCGATAGAACTATCAGCTCAGGTTTACAGCGTTCGGAAGTGCTCGGGCTGCAAAAAAAAGGGAAACAAAGGCGTGCCCTCGTGTATGGGGCATCTCTGGTTATTCTCCTTTTGGCGGGAGCAGTAGGGGCTTATTATCTCGTACCTGATCTGAAAGAAAACCTTGCACTGTTTAAGACACAGAAAGAGATCGCCGTGGATGTGACGCCGCTGCCCGCTCGGCAACTTGAGGATGTCTTGGATGTCTTTGATGAAAATTTGATGAAATTAAAGGAACTTATCGATAAAGAGGATTATAGAGCAGCGGTCAATCTGGCAGAACAGATACTCGTGGATGATGCGGATAATGCAAAGGTAAAATCCTATCTCGAATTGTCAAAAACCAAAACGAAAGAAATAGCTGTAGCCGCCCTGTTGAGAACGGGAAAAAACTACTACAATCAGGGCAATTATGAGATGTGTCAGAAAACTATGCGTGAAGTCCTGAGACAAGACACAAATAATGGGGAAGCGAGGAGATACATCAATCTTTCCATTCAAAAAGTCGCAGAGGTAGAGATCAGGATAATTGTGGAGCGCCATAAAAAAGCAGAAGAAGAAAAAGACCTCCTAGCCCTTCTCAGCGACATCGGATTACCAACCCTGTCTCAGCAAAGAACTGCAGAGGCGAGGGAGCTTTTCAACAATTATGATGACATCCAAGCCTTTGTTTCAAAGGTATCCGTCCGTTTTACGAATAATAATCGTGCTGTGGTCACATTTCCCAGTCTCGTTTCTGCGGTTCCAAAAGCAACGGGACGGAAGAAGATCATATTTGAAGGAGACGTGTCCCTGACGATGGAAAAACAGGGAGATGCTTGGAAGATCGTGGGATATTCCAAAAAAAGCATATAACATGAATTATTCATAAAAAATGTCGATACTAATTACAACTGAAACAATTTCAATAAGTTACTTTATTCTTCCAGCAAACCAAT
>CAZXJE010000234.1:0-5534 GCA_964640835.1 uncultured Eubacteriales bacterium | reverse complement strand
AATAACTCTCTCCGTTTGATTTCGTATTATTCCTATGATATAAGACATGAATACGGGTGAGGTGGAAACATGAATAAACGACTGGTTATGCATATTCTTTGTGTTGTTTTTTTGATTTGTGTGTTCCTCGGGGCAGAGGATTTTTCCAAAGAAAAAGCCTTTGAACACATCAAGTACATGGCAGGGACGATCGGGCCGCGCCCGATGGGTTCACCGCAGGAGAAGGCTGCACTAGCCTATACAGCTGAAAAATTAGCCGGGGTCGGTTGCCAGGTGGAGTGGCAGGATATTCCCCACTCCGTTCGCACTCGGATTTCGGGAGGCATGAACACAAACAGCGCAAATGTGATCGGCCGGCTCCAGGGACAATCAAAGCGAGAGATCGTCATTGGCGCCCATATCGACTCCGCAGGTCCTGAGATCCCCGGTGCCAACGATGATGTTTCTGGTGTCGCTGCCTTTTTGGAGGTCGCCCGAGTGATGAGCAAAGAGCCCCATTATTCCACATATGTGTTTGTAGCCTTTGGCGGAGAGGAATCCGGGCTGGTGGGGTCCAATTACTTTGTGGAGAATTACCCTCTGGACAATGTGGCGCTGATGCTCCAGCTCGATATGACAAGCAATGATTCACCGCTCATGATCTGGCTCGAAACGACGGAGCACCAGAGCCCGGAGTGGCTGGTCTCGGCCAGCATCGACGCCTACCACACGCTCGGGTATCGGGACATCATCTATCCCACACACTTTCAGTCGTTGAACGGTTCTTTGGGTGGGGCGGGTTCCGATCACGAACCTTTTATGAGAAAAGGGATTCCGGCGATCGCCTTTGTGAGCGATGTGAGATATCCCATCCACACGCGGCATGATTCTGTGGAGAATTTCGAAATCGATGGCTTGGAGAGGAGCGGCACGTTGATCCTGGAGCTTTTGAGGAGGTTCGACCGCGAACAACCAGAGGCGACTAAGGGTTACTACATGCTCTTTCTGTTCGATGAGAAACCCATTTTTGTCCCTCCCTTTCTCATGAAGATATTTATTCTGCTCAGCATTGTCTTTGCGATATTCACTCTGGTTTTTCTGAGGAAAAGACGCGAGGATTTTTTTGAGGACAAAAAGATAAAGAAATCCTGGCCTAAACTTCTGGTCCTTCTCTTCATCATGACAACTGTCGTTGCCGCATCGGATTGGGTATTAAAATTCCTGAAGGGTCAGCGGTTTTACTGGTATGCTTTTCCTGGGCCGCACCTGCTCTATCTTATCCCTTTTACAGCTTTAGGAGTATGGTTGGCTTTGCAAGTGCTGAGGAAGTGGCGTCTGCGAAAAGACGCCTTCTTTTATCTGATTCGATCCTCTGTCTATCTTTTGGGATTTACCCTTCTAGCGTGGGGATTTGTCAATCCTCGATTGGCTCTTTATCCTGCTTCCGGGTTTTTTCTTTTAAGCTTGGCGTGCTTGGTCCCTTGGGGATGGCTCAAAGGTGTCCTCTTTATTCTGTCTCCATATCTGATGGTCCGGCTCCTTTTCATCCCCCAGCTCTATGAGTTTATCTACAGGGGTGTAGCCTCAATAGGTATGCAACTGAGATCGTTTTTAGCAGAATTGATATTTTCGGGGATTATGATTTTTATTATGACCCTGTTTGCGATGCCATTTCTGCTGGGTTTTGTTGCCGTTTATCGAAGTTATAAGGGGGATCTTTTTTGGCTCAAACGGTTTCGTTTGAATTGGGCTCTCGTTCCGATAGCTGTGCTAATTATTGTCTCTTCCATCTATCTGTTGACCGTTCCCAGTTACACATCTACGTGGGAGCAAGAAGTTCGGGTCAATCAAAGATATGATGGCAAAGAAGATAACACATTCGTGGAATTTGTTAGTTTTGATTATCTGAAGGGGATCAGTGCAGACATCGCAGGCCAGCAGGAAACCATGAATATGAGGAAGAGTTATCGAAAGATCGAACGTTCGCTGGATATGGATTGGGTCAGAGATAATATCACATATCGTATTGAAGAAGATGGAGACGAGAAGATCATGGAGCTAGACGCTCTGTTAGAATTCGAGAAGCAACCCTTCTCTGTCAATATAAAGTTTGAATGTGATCTGCCTATCACGGTCGAAAACTGCAGTGTGAAGTATAACCATGGAAAAGACACGAGAGTGACGATGTACTGGTACAGTTTCCCGCCGAAGAACCTTCGGCCTCAGTTGAAGGTGCGAGTGCCCAAAGACTCGTCCTTGATAGCCAAGATTACAGCTACATTTCTGGAAACGCCACTGAATATAGAGTGTGAGGGCAATAACAAACATTTCATACATCGTGCCATCGTTACCCGCGATATCGAGCTTAAACCGGTGGATTCTGACATTATTTTCCGAAGCGAAAGTTCACATTGAAAAAAACATCGTTGGGACCGGTCTCGGATCTATCGGTGAGGGGATAGCTTACCCCGACTTGAAGCCTCACGATCTGAGAGATGTTGAGCACCACATCGAATCCCGGCTCGAAGATGTAGAAGTGGCGGTCCCAGCAATATCCGGCTCCGAATAGTGCACCCACTTTGAAGTGGATCAAGCTTTTAGCGGGGTAGATGAAGGCGAAAGTGAATCCGCCATAGGCAGGACCTCTGTAATCATAATACCGGTAATCACCACAATCCCAATCCCAGTCTCCGTACCCATACTCATTCTCATGTTCGGCTTTTGCATAGGCCGCAAATCCAATAGAGAAAGCGTGGTCAAAAGTCCAACCCAGCTGACCGCCCACAAGAACAGAGAATTCGTCGAAAACGTCGGTAGTTTTTGTGCCGAACTCTCCATAAAAATGAGAGTGTCCTTCGTCGCCGAGGAGTGTCTCTTTCTGGGACTGGGGCTCTTTTGTACTGGATTGAGGTTCACAGTCCGGTTTAATCTCTTGGCTTGTCTCCGGCGCCTCTGGCGTTAGATCTTCAACGCTCAGTTCGAAGCGCGTGCCTTCCTCCAGGGTAATCCAGGCTTTAAAGGGTTTGCTTTCTGGGATGTTGACGATCAGATATTCACCCTCATCCAAGCCCAACTCGAGATTCCGACCAACCTGCTTGGTCAATTCAACGACAAGATCCTTATCCTCATCAAAAATAGTGATCTTTCCGAAGATTTCCTCCTTGAGGACAAGGATTGCCGTGGTGTCTGTGGCGACCGCAGAATATAAAGGATTTGCAATAAGGATAAAGACCGCAGATAGAAGAGTGATAACAATCTTGTGTTTTATTTTCATTTTTTCCTCCTGTGTGTTTTTCATAATGATCATTCGTAAACCGGCGAGATGATCGGTTTTAACCCAGGTGGATCACTTCGCCCGATCCAATGATCGTGGTGTTGACGACTGAGGGAGAGCCTTTGTAGTATACAGTCCCCGATCCGGCTATGACCACATTTAAAATGTCTTTCGCGAACACGCGGCACTCTCCCGAGCCTGGGATTTGGATGTCATAGCAGGATACGGGAAAATCAAGAGCTTTGAGGTTTCCCGAACCGGCGATCGCGACATTGTGGTATTCAGCACTTCCCGCTAGGTGGATATTGCCGCTTCCAACGATGGAGCTCCAAACTTTTTTGGCGCGTGCATTCATAAACATGCTTCCCGAGCCGGCGATCATCAAGTGGAGTTCTCGCGGAGAAAAAGGGCTCTCGCCGGTGATGCTGCCGGAGCCGAAGATGGCAAATCCCCGGATCTCTAACATGGAAACGTAGACCTTGACGCCGGCACTGGATGTGTAACAGCCTTTGGATTCGATGATCAGTGTGCCATCGTGGCGAACCCGGGTGAGTATAAATGGGAGGATGTTGTCATCGGTGATAACTCTAAGCTCCTGAGTTGCGCCTTTCACAAAATACAGATCACAACTACCCCAGATCTCCACACTGTGGAAAGAATCCACCTCTCGGATTTCTTCCACCACAACTCCAGAGCCGTAGACTGAATCATCATCGCAGCAGATGTTTCGGCAGGACCATGGAAAAAACAGTGCGAACACTATAAGAATAAAAAACCATTTTTTCGATACAAGATGAGTCCATTTCATTTTTTTACTCCTTAAATCAATGTCACACTGATTAAATACATAAGCGAAGAAGAAGTGTTACTTTTTTTGACCCTCACTCTTGAATAGAGTGATGATAACGATCTTGAGAACATTCCCTTGATATCTGCTTATTGAGATGATAAAAAGTATAGATGAGACCAGGATATCTTTATGGAGGGAGAGAATGAAAAATCGTTTATTCTTAGGCGCATTTATATTAATGATTTTTGCAGCTCTGATTGTGCTGCCGACCGGTTGTACTAAAGAGGAGAAGGCGGTTGAGGAAGAGCAGGCAGCAGAGAAAACAGAACCGGCATCGGAAGAGGCTAAAGAGATTGTATATACCCGTTCTGACCCCGGTGCATGGGGCAGTAAAGAGGACAGTCATGTTCCACAGATCGCGTACGAGAAGATGGAGACAGGATTAAAGGTTACAGTGACCGTTAGCCATGAGATGAATCCAGAGAAACCGCACTACATCATGAACATCAAGCTTGAAGATGGGGAGGGTCAATTACTCGGTGAAAAAGAGCTCGAGGCCACAGACGAAAAGGCCGAGGCCATTTTTGAGCTAACAACCATGCCCAGCAAGTTGGTAGCTTACGAGAGGTGCAACCTCCATGGATTATGGATGGATGAGGTCGCCGTAACGACAGAGTGATCAGTTTTCCTTTTTTTTATTTGCCGAACTGGAAGCCGATGTTGAGTGTGGCGTTCTTCATGCCCGTGTCATCTTTATCGACCAGAGGCATGCTGATTCCAAACGTTAACCGAACGACTTGGGAGATGTTCAGGATTCCCTCAACACCAGGCTCAAATATATAAAAGATGCTTCCGTAACGACTTGTTCCAGAACCAGCAAGAGCAGTGGCCCGGAAGTGGAGTTTCTTTGTGGGAGAAAAGTTGTACGCAAAAAAGAGGCCGCCATAGCCAGGGAGTCCGGGATCGAAATTGGCCTTGCCGTAGCCGGCAAAACCGATGGAGAACACCCGGTTTATGGTCACGCCAAGACTCCCTCCCATCAGCAGGGCATACTCGCCATTTATCTCTGTGGATTTGGAACCGATTTCTCCGAAAACTCGATATGCGGATTTTCCCTGGAGAACGGTGTGTTTTTCGACCTGTTCAGCTCTCCGTCCGCGGGGAGTTGTGTATTCGACATCCGTCTCTGCGAACTCAGACGGAGTCAGTTCGTATTCATCCCCTTCTTTCAGTTTGATTGTAGATTCGAAAACACCGCCCTCGGGGATGCTGATCACGCGATATTCACCCTCCTCCAAACCCAATTCGATCTTCCGGCCAGGAGGTTTGGTAAGTTCCACGACCAGTCGGTCATCTCTGTCATGGATAAATATCTGCCCGAAAATCCTTTCACCGAGAACCAGAATCGATGAGGCTCTCCGGACATCTGTCATGACCACGTCGCCCGTTCCAGACATCTGGATGTCGGTGTAAGGGTGTTGAGGTCCGCTT
>CAZXJE010000233.1:3825-5567 GCA_964640835.1 uncultured Eubacteriales bacterium | reverse complement strand
CTGTCCCCTTTTTTAATGCAGTCGGCTGTCTTTTTTATCCTCTCCCCAGGTAGGCAGTTTAAATTGCTCCGGCTTGGATTTGAGGACGGTCTTTAACCACTCGGAAGCATACCCAACACCTTGAGCTCTGCCGTTTTCATCCTTGACGTAACCGTCGTTGTACTTGCAGATGAGATGTTCTCCTAATTCGATCCAGCGCTTGACGACCATATCCCCTTGACTGACTGAGTAATTGGTGAGAAAGCGCACCATCAGCTCCGGGTCTTTATCCAATAACTCGATAGCCGTCTTTTCGATCACAGGTTGCAATTCCAGTAATTGCCCCTCAAGTGCTGTTTGGACCGTGAGGATATCCTGGACCATGTCTTTGTATCGGAGATTAGCGAAGTTCGCCACGAAATTGAAAACCCACCAGGCAGAATCCCATGTAAATTTTTGGATATTTCCCACAGTAAATGACTTCGGTAGTGAATCGATACAGCAGTATAGAGGGACGTAACAACTGGTGAATGTGTCGTCCAGGCCGTACCAGTACACGCCCCCGATCGGATTGGGAAGCCAATTCCGTGACTGAGATATAAAGGAAAAGGCCGTCTGCTGAGTTGAGATGGGCCTTTCCCAGCTGTACTTGGTGCCATCCACTTCCCATGTTAATCCTCGGCATCTCAACGGGCTTCCGAATGGCCCGGCATCCACACCCGTTGTCATATCGAATGGAGTCCCTTCGTAATGGTCACGCATCACATGCATCACATCCTCTAGGGCCAGTTTCTTATCTGGTTTGATCCACAATGGATACGGCTTGGTCCCTTCTACTCCGCGCTGGAAATCCGGCGACAGGTTCATCGAGGGTGCGCAGCGGCGAAACATACTCCACACACGAGCTGCACAGGTCCTGAGTGACGAAGGTTTTGGAGGATCATAGGCATAACGGAAGCTGAAGGGCTTCCCGGAGTTTTTGTCATAATACCCCTTCTGCTCAGCAAATAATATGACATTCGCGGAATACATGCAGTTGTCAGTATCATCAATCGGAAACGCACCGATGCGCGACATGTTGGCATGGGCGCAGATGTATCCGTCCGGAATACGTAACGCCACCCAATGTGCTCCTTTTCCACCTGGGCCCGGGCCGATCATTTCCATGATCCATGCTTCCTTAGGATCGGCAATGGAAAGGGATTCTCCTGTACTGCCGTATCCGTATTCCTCGACGAGTTCAGCCATGACTTTAATAGCCTCCCGTGCAGTCTTGGCACGCTGGAGGGCAAGTTGCATCAGCAAAAAATAGTGGAGAAGGCCTTCTTGATTTCGCAATTCGCTGCGGCCCCCGAAAGTTGTTTCGCCGATGGCAACCTGGTGTTCATTCATTAATCCGACGACAGCATATGTGTGAGCAACCTGCTTGACCTCACCTCTTATCTTGCCGTCTCTTCCTCTCACTTTGATTGTCTCCCCGGGCTCATGGTCTTGGGCTGGGATAAATTCGAGATGAGGATGGAACTCCCCGTCACATGTGTACGTGATCATGACAGATCCATCTTTTGAAGCTCCTTTGGTCACAAGGAAGCTTGAGCAGTTATCATCGGCCCACGGATTGATCACCAAAAGAATTGTTAGAAAAAAGATAGAAAGACATAGAGTTCTTAGTTTCACTGGGGTTCTCCTTTTTGTTGTGAAAAGTGCCAAAATTCAACCTATAGCAGATGATCAAAAAATGCAAGCACTAATCCAGCCTGAAT
>CAZXJE010000233.1:791-3725 GCA_964640835.1 uncultured Eubacteriales bacterium | reverse complement strand
AGAACCGTCCCCTTTTTTGTTATTCAGTTGTAGACTTGTCGTATACGATTTTGCCCCCCACGATGGTGGTTAAGACCTCCGTCTTTGGGATATCTTTGGGATCGATTCTGAAAAGGTCCTTGGAGAGGACGATCATATCGGCCAGTTTACCCGCTTCTAAAGAACCCTTGATGTCTTCTTCAAACGAAGCATAGGCAGAGCCCATGGTATAGTGTTTGATGGCCTCAAACATCGTCAACCTCTGCTCGGGATAAATTCGGGTAACAAGTTCATACAAGTTGAACATGGGATTGATCGGCGATACCGGCCAGTCCGTGCCCCAACAAAGAACTGCCCCCTCGGTGAGCAGTGTTCTCACCATGTCCACTCGTCTCGCCCGTTCGATACCGAGACGTTGTCTCTTGTACATCTCGCCTCCAGTTATCGTCGGCTGCATGGAGGCAATAACACCGAGCTCTCTAAACCTTTGAGTGTCAGGCAGTATATTTACAGTGTTGTGCTCCACCCTGTGCCGCAGCCCTTTTTTTCCATGTTTGTCTTGAGCTCGTTCCACAGCATTCAACACCCAGTGTACGGCTTTATCTCCGATGGCATGCACGCCAATTTGATAACCATTTTTATGCGCTTTTTCCACTAAATCGTAAAACTCTTCCTCTTCCATTTGGGCCAAACCTGTGTTCCCCGGTTCCTCAGCAAAGGGCTCAAACATCAGGGCAGACCGGACACCGATAGTTCCATCTATGTAGCATTTCAAAAATCCCACCTTCACCATTTCGTCACCCTGGCCCTGCTTGATGCCTTTTTCGATATACTCATCCAGTCGACTAATAGGAAGCCAGCCATAGACGCGGAGGGTCAGTTTCTCCTCATCTCTGAGCTCTTTATAGACGTCGATCTCGTCTAAATAGGAACCCGTGTGGATTCCTGTCAAGCCCAGTTTTGCGGCATGCTTCAGTGCTCTTTCAATATCTTCCTTGGGATTCACTTCACCATACACTTTGAGGAGGCTTGCTGCTGCTTCTTTTAAAATTCCCGTGGGTTCGCCGGTCTTCGGATCTATGACGATCTCGCCACCTTCAGGGACCTCGTTGTCTTTGGTGATGTTAGACATTTCAAGAGCCGCACTGTTCACCCAAACCGCATGCCCTCCCCGCCTGCGCATGACCGTAGGATTATTTGGGGAAACCTTGTCCAATATTTCTTTGGCCGGCCACCCCAGTTCTCCATAGAGGGCTGGATTGGGAAATGATGCGTATCCAGATACGAGTTTTCCTTCTGGCGTTTCTTTAATCCTCTCGGCGATTTTTTCCTGGATATACGCGATGGATGTCGCGCTACTGAGATCGAGCATGGACAATGACCGTCCACCCGAGGAGAAATGGCAATGAGCATCGATGAAGCCTGGTAAAACAAGCTTCCGGCGTACATCCAGGACTTTTGTTGACTGCCCAATATAAACTTTGATTTCCTTGGTTGTTCCAAGAGCCAATATTTTACCATCTTTGACAGCCACGGCCTGAACTTCAGGATTATCCTCTGACAAAGTGAATATCTTTCCATTCGTGACAACCAAGTCCGCTTTTTCCTGATCTTGGGAGTGCCCATATACAAGTCCGATCAAAACCAAGGAAAGGAAGATAAAAATGAATTTTTTCATGGAGTCTTCTCCTTTAATTCTTTAACATGACTATTTCCTGTGGCAGAGCTTTTCCCCATATTGGTATCTTTCTTATAGAGTAGGTCTTTCAAAGGAGTTTCCGGTTCGTGATAGCGTCGATAAAAATGAGTGAGTGTCGTGAAAGTGAATAATGTGTTTATAGGTTTTATGCGGATCAGATGAAAAAAAATGAAATAGGCAAAAATGTATGCTGGATAGAGATAGATGGCTCCCACTATCCAAATCGTGTACCAATTCTTGATCGCACCGATCTGCGGAAATACACTAGCTATAGAATTGAAGATGAACACGCCTACGGGATAGCCCAAAACTGCAATAAAGTAAAGGATCACCCCCCAGGAGTGACCGACCTCCACAGCGTTTTGCTGGCAATAATTCATACACCGCAGACAATCTTCACAGTTGTGTTTCCAGTAGGGGCGTGGATTTTTCTTCCCCCTCATGACGATCGCACAGTTCGGGCAGGATTTTGCACAGAGCCCGCATCCGATACAACTGTTATTGGCAAACATCATCTGGCCCATAAAAAATCGACCGATCAAGAGATAAGCCGGAATAAAGAACGGGAAATATATTAGCAAAAGCACTCCCCAGAAATATTCCCAGAGGTTGTTCAGAGTAAACCATATGGACTTTCCGGAAAGCAGCTTTGGAAAATATCGATCTGCTTTTCGTTTTGCACTGGCTTTGATGAGGTTGATGTTTTTATCGCTCAGCCGGCTGTGGATCGAGATCATGTTCGCAGGCATATCAAAGCTCAAAGAGCCGCGGCTGTTGTATCCTTTGAAGGGTAGGATAACAGTCGGGAGCATTGAGGCGACTGCTGCAATTCCCGGAATGACAATAGGTCCGAAACGAAGGCACCCCCGCGTGGGCATACAGAAGAAATGTGCTCTCCTTTTAATGGGCATCTTGAAGATGAATTTAACTGCAGACCATGGAGGTATAAAACCGTGTGTCGGATAGGCAAGGACAATAAGGTTTTCCGCCGTGGCGTCGATTTCTTCTTTTGGATTGGCCAGATTGATTGGAATAATTTCCGAGATGATGCCTCTTTTTATACAGGCTTCATGCAGCCATACAGCCACCCGGTATGAATTTCCTGTGCCGCTCAGAAAATATATCTTTACTCTCTTATAACCCATACCGCACCTGCTGAAAAATTCCTCCCTATTTTGTCATACGCGGGTGGGAAGGGGAAGTTTTTTCTATTCTGGATCAGGATTTGCAAATCCGTGATGAATAAAATTCCGAGT
>CAZXJE010000233.1:0-781 GCA_964640835.1 uncultured Eubacteriales bacterium | reverse complement strand
GTGATTGCGAAAACACGCTCAGTTTCCCCGGCGAGGAAACTTCGCTCGGTTCCCGGATTCCCTCACATCTCCCCATGGGAGATGTACCATGCCCGTCCATCCCTTCACACAGTTTTCTCCACCACACAATTGAAACACTTAATAACGTTATTATGATTCATAAAATCACGGATTTGTTTACGAATCGCTGTTCAGGTTAGTAGATAGCTAAGAGGTATGGCACGCTGATTAACAGGGCGAGCAGGAAGATGGCGCCAAATACGAGGCCAAGAGTCCAAAAGTCCTTTCGCGAGATGTAACCACTTCCAAAATAAATCGGGGCTGGACCTGTGGCATAGGGAGTAAGGATGCCCATGATGCCCGATAGATAGCATAAGAGTAGGGCGAAAGCCATGATGGGCATACCCGGGACGGCTGCACCAGCGGCCAGAATGACGGGCAAAATTGCTGTGACCTGCGCAGTAATGCTGGCAAACATGTAGTGGATACAAAAGTACAAAGCAACCAGGATTACCATCACTGTAATCGGAGATATGCCAGTTAGAGATTCCGCAGCACCCTTCGCAAACCAGGACACGAATCCCACTCTGTTCAGGCCGTCGGCGAGAGTTACGAGCGTGGCGAACCAAACCAACACATTCCAAGCTGGTTTATTGCTGAGGATGTCGTCCCATGTAATGATACGAGTGATCAGCATAAGTGCGATAACAGCTAGCGCCACAGTTGTCGGATGAACAAAATCTCCAGCAAAAATCCACAAAACCAAGGCAAGAAGGATGAG
>CAZXJE010000232.1:3083-5570 GCA_964640835.1 uncultured Eubacteriales bacterium | reverse complement strand
TTTACGTGATGAATGACTATTTACGTGATGAATGACTATTTACGTGATGAATGACTATTTACGTGATGAATGGCTATTTACGTGATGAATGACTATTTACGTGTTGAATGACTATTTACGTGTTGAATGGCTATTTGAATGTAGGGTCCGTTCCCCGAACGGACCGTTTGGGAAACGGTCCCTACATAAAAAGGACCATACCCGCCTAGAGCCCTTCTCACGGTTTTTTCCATCACACAATCTGATCACTCAATAACGCTCAGGGATTTCATACCATCACGGATTTAAGGTTCATACGCTTTAAGTGAAGAAAAATTTTTTGTTTTCAGCTAGAATTATAGGTTGAGACAGGACATATTAAGAGATGAATTTCTATCAGATCACGAACATCGAAAAAAGAAGAGGAAAAAGAACAAGTCGCATTCAGACAGGATTGAGTCTGATTATTGCTTTTCTCCTCACAATTACTGTATCCCCTTCCCTGTGCTCTCTGGGCAAAGGAGAGACCAAACACAATATCCTTCTAGTCACCATAGACACACTCAGAGCCGACAGGTTGAGCTGTTATGGCAGCCAGAATCCTAAAACCCCGAATATTGATCATCTTGCAGAGAGAGGCGTGCTCTTCTCTCGAGCTTTCGCCAACACCTCCACGACACTGCCCTCGCATGCAAATATCCTCTCAGGAACAACACCAAACTATCATGGAGTTCATGAAAATTTAAATTTTATCGTAAGCGAGGAGTTGCTAACTTTAGCTGAGCATCTCAGGAATAATGGCTATGTAACTGGGGCGTTCGTGGGAGCATACCCCCTCGACTCGAGATTTGGATTATCACAGGGTTTCGACGTCTACGATGATAAATACAGCCGCATTCACTCTGTCAATCTCGCCTCTTTAGAGAGAAAGGCTGAAGCTGTGATCGAATCCGCCCTCAAGTGGTTGAATGGCCAAAAATCCCCCTGGTTTCTCTGGGTCCATTGCTGGGATCCGCATATCCCGTACGATCCGCCGGAGCCATTCAAGGCTCAATACAAAGAGAGCCTGTATGATGGAGAAGTTGCTTACGTCGATTCGGCCCTGGGGAAGCTCTTTGATTCCATGGAAGAGAATCGTCTGTTCGATTCAACGTTCATTATTTTCACTGGAGACCATGGCGAATCTTTGGGCCAACATGGCGAAAAGACTCATGGTTATTTCGCCTACAACTCTTCCACTTGGATACCTCTCATTTTCGCACTCCCTGAAGCTGTCCCGGCCCACGTCGAGCACTATGTGAGCCATATCGACATATTCCCGACAGTCTGCGATGTCCTGGGAATCGAGAAGCCGTCATTTCTCCAAGGAGTTTCTCTCCTCCCGGCTTTGAAGGGAAAAAGACTGCCGGAAAAACCGATCTACTTTGAATCTTTGTATCCCCACTACAGCCGCGGATGGGCGCCCCTGAAAGGATTTATACTCAAGAAGAAAAAATTCATCGACTCTCCCATTCCTGAGCTCTATGACCTGGACCGTGATTTTAATGAGCTCGAAAACCGGATCGAACAAAAAAATGTGGCTAAGCTTACATCACAACTTCAGAAAATAATCGATGACCTGACACCGTCTGAAAAAGTTAATGCGGCTCAAACCGTCGACCGGAAAACTCGCGAGAGACTGGCCAGCTTGGGCTATATCTCGAGCGTACAAGCTTTGCAAAAGAAGAATTTTGGCGAACAGGACGATATTAAAGTCCTTCTTCCCTACATCAACAGGACCGATGATGCCTGGGAACTCTATAAAGATGGACAACAAGACGCAGGAATCAAGCTTTTAGAAGAAATCATCCTAGAGAGAAAAGATGTTGATATGGCGTATAAGAACCTTGCTGCCATCTATCAGGAGACAGGTAATGTAGAGGGGGCATTGGCAATCCTGGAGCAGGGACTCAACGCTCTCCCCACAAGTTATGAGATATTTATCGAATACATGAAAGGACTCATTTCTCTCAAACAATATGACAAAGTCATCAATACTTTCGAAAGAATGAGTATTAGAGAAGCCGAGTATGATCCGGAAATATGGAACAGCCTTGGGACTGCCTATGCCAATAAAAGCAGCTTTGACGAGGCGATCAAGGCTTTCGAGATGGGTCTTTCCCTGGATGACAAGCATCCTGAGCTATACAACAACCTCGCCAATGCCTGCTATTCTTACGGCCTCCAATCCAAGGATTCCTTCCTCCTCTCGAAATGCTTCGAATACTACAAAAAAGCTATTGAACTTGACCCCGGATATTCAGTTCCCTACTTTGGATTAGGGCACGCATACAGGCAACAAGGAAATCTTAGCGGCGCGATCTACTGCTGGGAAAAAGCTCTGGAAGCAGACTCGGATTTCAGTCAGGCTCGTTTTGATCTAGCGATGGCCTATTTAAGCTCCGGGAATAAGGTCAAAGCATTTGAAATGCTCAGTGAGTATAAAAAAAGATACTACGTTCTCATGTC
>CAZXJE010000232.1:0-2983 GCA_964640835.1 uncultured Eubacteriales bacterium | reverse complement strand
TTTTCCCCAGGAACTCTAGATGCGCATTTTGTACTTTTTTCTCTTAGCCTTACTCCTTTGTTTTTTTCTCACCTGTGCGTCTTATGAAATCGTGGAATCTCCTATAGACCAAAATAGCGAAAAATTTTTAGACCTCATCCGTTATATCGTTACTCCTCAAGAAGAGAAGATTTTCCGCGAAATGCCCCCCGAAGACAGACATGAATTCGTTTCAGAATTCTGGAAAAGAAGAGATCCCGATCCGGAGACCCATGAAAACGAGTTCCGCAATATATACTACACAAGGATTGCTCGTGCTAATAAGGCCTTTGGAGCAGGAATCCCCGGCTGGATGACCGACAGAGGACGAATTTATGTGCTTCTCGGCCCCCCCACGGATGTCATAAAAAAAAGTATGGGGGACGCCACATTAGATTTCCAGAAAGGATTGAGGGAACTCAGCACTGACATGCTTGAGCAGGGGACAAGGACCGAAAGGCCGACAGAAATCTGGATTTACAACCAGTACCCCGACTATTTCTCAGGACCTCTCCGCCTCGTTTTTGTCGACTATTACGGCACCGGTAATTACAAATTGAACACAGATGTGACAGTGAGGCCCTTCAACATGGTAACACACATCATGAGCGATCCCGACATGATACAGTTTCAAAGAATAGGCGAAATAGAAGAAGGTGAGTCTTTGCCTCAAATCCTTCCTTTTCTTGATTACTCGAAAGCCTTAGGCCAATTAGAAAAAAACGGGAAAGATAACTATACGATCGAATGTTTTTTTGAAATTCCTATAGGAACCCTCCGTTTTCGAAAAGAAAACGAAAAATACGTCTACGATATTGAACTCAGCGTAAAAGTGGAAAACATAGAGACAAAAAGTACCTTTGAACAAAAAAAAGAGCTAAGTCCATCTCTCTCTCTCGATGATCTCAGAACAAGTATCAAAGAAAGGTATATTATAAACGAAGCGATAAACGTCCCCCTAGAGAAAGGAGCGAACAATATCTATTTTTCTCTCCGCGATAATATCAGGCGGAGAAGGCTGCGCAAATTAGAGACGATCAGAATCAAATAAGAAAATTTGCCTTTCAGCTCCTAACTCCAATGCTTCTACATTTTTGTGTTTGACTACGATGAAAAACATCAGGAATTTTTCGATCATAGCCCACATCGACCATGGGAAATCTACGCTTGCAGATCGCCTGTTGGAGAAGACAGGGGCTCTCTCCTCCAGAGAGCTTAGAGAACAGGTCCTCGATACGATGGACCTGGAGAGAGAAAGAGGGATCACCATAAAGGCTCAGACAGCTCGCCTCCGTTACACGAGTGTATCCTGCGAGGAATATGCCCTGAACCTGATCGATACGCCGGGACATGTGGATTTTTCTTATGAAGTGTCCCGGAGTCTGGCTGCCTGTGAAGGTGCGCTTCTGGTCATAGATGCCTCGCAAGGAGTCGAGGCTCAAACCCTGGCCAACACCTACCTCGCGCTCCAGAACGACCTCGTTCTGATCCCCGTAATCAACAAGATCGATCTTCCTCAAGCTAATCCGGAACTTGCCCTTGAGCAGCTCGAGCACATCATAGGAATAAATAAGGACGAGGCGATCCTCACGAGCGCTAAAACAGGAGAGGGGATTGACGACATCGTCGAGGCCGTAATCCGCCGGATTCCTTCCCCCCAGGGGAATCCAGACGCTCCGCTCAAAGCCCTTCTCTTTGACTCCTGGTATAACTCTTACCGTGGCGTTGTCGTTCTTGTTCGGGTGTTCGAAGGGACTCTCGATACGGGAGCTCAAATCGAACTTATGGCGCAAAATACCGCATATGATGTGGAAGAGGTCGGCTATTTAACACCAAAATTTTCCAGGAAAGACCGGCTGGTAGCCGGCGAAGTAGGATATGTCATAGCCGGGATCAAGGAATTGGGTCATGCCCGTATCGGAGACACGATCACGGAGAAAAACAGGCCCGCGATCAAAGCTCTCCCCGGATTTCAAGAGGCAAAATCCATGGTTTTCTGCGGAATGTTCCCCGCCGGCGAAAGCAGCGTGGAAGACCTCCGTAAATCTCTCCTGAAACTCCGGCTTAACGATTTTTCTTTCCAGTACCAGCCTGAAAACTCGCCTGCTCTCGGCATGGGATTCCGCTGTGGCTTTTTGGGGCTTCTTCATCGTGAGATCATCCAGGAACGCCTGGAGAGAGAGTTCGACCTTAATCTTGTTACCACAGCTCCGAGTGTAAGTTTCCGCGTGACAAAAAAGGATTCTTCCGTCTTCGAGGTGCGCAATCCTTCCGAACTCCCTGTGCAGACTGATATCCTCAAGATCGAAGAGCCGGTCATCGAAACGCTCATTCTCACTCCGGACAGGTATCTCGGGGCTGTCCTCAAATTGCTCACAGCAAGCCGGGGGGAGCAGAAAAAGATGGAATACATCAGCACTCAACGGATATTATTGACCTATCTCCTCCCCTTGAATGAAGTGGTCTTCGACTTCTATAATCAGCTCAAGTCCATCTCTCAGGGTTATGCCTCCATGGATTACGAGTTCATCGGCTACAGGGAAGCGCAATTAGTCAGGGTGGATATCCTTATCAACAGAGAGCCCGTGGACGCTCTGTCTCTTGTCGTGCACCAGGACAAGGCTTACAGCATGGGGCGTGCCCTTGTCGGTAAAATGAAGACACTCATCCCCCGCCAACAGTATGAAGTCTCTCTTCAGGCTGCACTGGGCAAAAGGATCATCGCTCGAGAAACCATTCAACCTTACCGGAAGGATGTCTTGGCCAAGCTCTATGGGGGAGATTACACGCGGAAGATGAAACTCTTGGAAAAGCAAAAATCCGGGAAAAGGCGGATGAAAAAAGTGGGTCAGATAGAGATCCCTCAAGATGCCTTTCTCGCCCTCCTCAAAATCAAATAAACGTGGTAGCATCTTTGAACCGTGTTGAACGATATTCGAGTGTCCCAATTGGTGGTTCGAAAACA
>CAZXJE010000231.1:4535-5578 GCA_964640835.1 uncultured Eubacteriales bacterium | reverse complement strand
AGCATGAGGAAAGTCATTAAAGCATAGGTTGTGGGATTAAAAAAATATGGTATCCTATTTAATAGAATCTTTATTGGATATAATAGATATTTTTAAAGGAGTGGTGTTGTGAAGAAATCGATCTTGTTAATCTTGATTGTTGTGATTTTGGCGGGATTTGCGAATGCTCAGAAACTTGCATTCAGGATATCCGGTGGACCTTTTATTCCCATCGATCAAGAATTCAAGAATATCTATGGGAATAGCTTCCAATGGGGCGGTCAGATGACCTGGAGGTTAAACGATGTGATCACAGCTCGAGCCGGCGTGTGGTATCTATCCTCGTTGGGACAGCTCACATTCACCGGAGCTGATACGCAACTGACTGTCTGGTCCGTTGATTTTGGTGTTCGGTTTTATGCCCCCCTTCATTGGATTCATCCCTACGTTGGTGTCGGTGCAGGGCCCTCTTTTCTCAGAGAAAATAACGAGATAGGGACCGTGACCGATACAGGAATTGCTGTTGTCGGAGAAGCAGGCCTCCTCTTCCCATTCCGGAGATTTGGTGTGGAGCTGGGAGGAAGGTATAGTTATTGCTCGGTAAGACCATTGGACGAAGCTGTGAATATTGGAGGATTTTTTGTCTATGCAGGATTTGGGTATCGCTTCTGATTAGAATAGTGTACACTCTCTGGTTCTTGGGCTCAATCAACGTCTATTCCCATAAAATTCATCAGTAGGCTCCGCTCGAAGGCCTCCGCAGGAAATAGGACATGTGCCCCACAAGAAGTACTATTGCGCTTCCGATCACTGTGTAGAGAGGCCAGGCGATGGTCATTCCCTGACCCGGTAGCAGGTTTTGTATCGGCCCCTTGACCAAAAAAAGTAGGGAGATCAACCCGGTGAAAAATCCGATTATTGCATCGATTCGTTCGATCTTTTTTGTGAAGATCCCGAGCGCGAACACTCCGAGCAACCCTCCATACGTATAGGATGCGATCCCCAATCCAAGCTCGACGACAGCGGGCCGTTCGTGCGTCGATTGAAGCTGCAGGACAGCGAAT
>CAZXJE010000231.1:0-4525 GCA_964640835.1 uncultured Eubacteriales bacterium | reverse complement strand
GGCAGATCCGGTTAGGACGATCCCCCACACAACAGAGATCATCCGGGAGACTCTGAGGTCTTTGTCCGGAGGATTATTCTTGCCCCAGTAGGGTTTGTACAGGTCCAGCGTGGTCGCTGAGGCCAGGGAATTGATGGAGGATGACAGAGTGCTCATTGCTGCAGCTAGTATGGCCGCAACGATCAGTCCGGAGAATCCAGGAGGAAGTTCCTGAACGATAAATTTTGCGAACACTTCATCCACGGTTGTCAATCCGAGCTGGGCAGGGGACAGCCCATTGTAGAAACCGAAAAGGAGAAGGCCGATAAACAGGAAGAGGGCGAATTGACAAAATACAACAATACCGCTCCCGATGAGCGCTTTTTGGCTGGACCGGAGGTTCTTGGTTGTGAGGAGTCGCTGCACGATGAGCTGGTCCGTGCCATGGGAGGCGATGGAGAAGACCGCCCCTCCAAAGAGTGCTGTGAGGAGGGTGTAGGGTTGTGCAAGAAAATCTTTGAGATTCATGTCCAAGCCAAAATGGATAAATTGGAGTTTCCCCGAGTTCTGAGCCAGATGAAGAGCGCCGTTCAGTCCCTGGGGCAATCGAGACAACAATATTCCAACGGCGAGTAATGCACCACCGATATAAACACACATCTGGATGACATCCATCCACACAACTGCTCGGATCCCGCCTAGGATCGTATAGATGACGGTCACTCCTGAGATGATGAGGATAGAGAGAAAGTAGATATTCAGGTCGGATATGGGCACCCCAGCAAGGCGGAGAATAATGGCGATAGGAATAGCCGAAGCAAAAAGGCGAACACCATCGGCCAGCAACCGCGTCACCATGAAGGTCGAACTGGTGATGTTCCTCACACTGCTGCCGAAACGTTCGCCCAGGAATTGATATGCAGTCGATAGCTGGCCTTTAAAATACCTGGGCAGAAAAAAGAGGCTTACCAGCGTCCTCCCCAGGATATACCCAAAAGTGATCTGCAGGAATGTCAGGCTTCCACCGTAGGCGACCGCTGGGATACTGATGAAGGTAAGCGTGCTCGTTTCCGTTGCAACCACTGAGAACAGCACGGCCCACCATGGAATCTGATGGCCCCCGAGAAAGTAATCTGTTGTGGACCGTTGCCTTCCCGATACAACCAGACCGAACACGGCCACCCCTGCCAGATACAGGACCACTATCACGTAGTCGATCATCGAAAAACTCATATTCATGCCTAAGTTAAAATGTGTTTATATCTTCTCTTATGGCGGTTCATTTCAGTCTGAATATCTCAATGTCTTTGTCTAAGATTTGGATTGTGTTGTTCCAAATAGCTTTCAAGCCCAATATCCTTCTGTACAAGAACTGCTTCGTCCCAACTGATGAACTGTTTATTCTTCAGGGCTTCCAACATCCGAATAATAGACAACTCCACCTCACTGATCTGCCCGCCCTGCTCAGCAACTAATTCCATGGCCTCGAATAGGACGGCATTGGCTTCCGTATAAGTGATGAGATCTGATTCGCCATACTTTTGACTCCATTCTTCCGTCGAGATGATGTCGTTCACATGGCTTTTAATAAGGTATGTCGCTCTCCCGATGAGCTTGAGGTTGCTGGGATTGACATGGGTCATCGTGTTTCCGACGATTCTTCCCAACCTGGCCATCACTGCCGTCGAATGTCCGTTCAAGAGCATCTTAAGTAAAGTCTGTCTGTTGATGCTCAAGGGATCGCCCGCATGAGACAGGCCAAAATGAATGACCACATCTTTATCCGGATTTAAATTCAACGGCCTGATTATCTCCTTGATCTTTTCCGGTCCCCTGTCATCGATCAGGATAAGACCCAATGAAGCATTGTTTTCTTTAAAGAGGCGGATGAATCGGCGAGAGGGCAAATCTGGCATAGCAAGTTTGTCGATCTCTTCATCTAAACAAACGAGAACTCCTAAATCTCCTTTTTTGGGTCCACTGGTTTTGATGCTTTTATCTGCGAATGAAAAATCGTAGAGATTCTTCTGGTCATTTCCTGCCTGTGAAAGGCTTTTTAATGCCGCATCCTTAAGGTAATCGTCTTCGATCTGATCGAGGAAAAAAGGCTTATAAAACTTTTCTTCGAGTCCGTGGAACTTCCGTCCCAGAAAATTTTGCCATGCCTCATGGAGATCTTCACCCTCTGTCCATACTTGGAGCCAGCATTTCCTCTGTATATCATGAACCGTATCAAGGGGATAGAGATGGAATGTGGGACTCCTTTCGGCACAATCGATGAAGACCGTGATCAGAGCATTTTTAGCAAAATAAGTGGCAAAATTCCCGTTCTGATAGGTTAGGAATTCCAGTGCGGTGAGTCGCTCGATCTTTTCCAAAGAGTCGGCCAATAGGATTTTTATGTCGTCAAAACCGCGCAATCTTTCCTTCCATCCGGTTTTTTGTGTGAAACCCAAGTTTGCCAGCTCTTCATCGGAGAGAAATTCTTTCAATACTCCGTGTATCCCAAATTCCAGAATGATCCCCATAACGAACGTTTCTGCGGTGGTGGCCTGCATGCGTGTGGACCCTGTGATCGATTGAGGGCCGGTCGTTAGATTGATTTTAGTGATGGCCGGATTTTCAAGCACAGCACGACTTCTGTCGAACGGCAACAAGGCAACATCCGGATTATTGTACATAAAATACAGATGTCTTTTGGCATCTTGGGACATGTCTTCTGGGGATGCTCTGTACTGCTCCAAAGCTGCCAAAATCGCACCTATTACAGAAGAGGTCTCTCCTCCCTCAGTGATTGAGAACACCACATCTCCTTTTTCCATGCCTCTTTCCTGCAGTTGGAGTTTCCCCACGAGTTCGAGGTCTTCGAATCCTTCCAGCGCGCTTATGAGCGCGCGGTCGCCGCCGGTCATCTCGCCGATGAGACGATCTTCGATATCCGCTGGGATGGTAGCTTGTAATCTGCCCCACAGGTTTTTCTTTTTCTTAAGCGTTCTCCAGAAGGGCCGCCAAACGGCACTTTCCATCTGTTTAGCCAGTCGGCCTGTTGAGCCACAACCGTATACATAGATCTTTTTCCCTTCGGTGATGGCCTGTGTGATGGCTTGGGCCGCCTGGTTAAGGGAAGAGACGTCCTCTGATAATTCTTTAAGTCTTTGAGAGATGTCTTTATCCACAGAGAAGATCTGCCTCAATCCCTCTCCGATATTATGCTTGATGACAAAGCTCATGTCCCATGTTTGAGGGTGCCGTTGTTCCGTGAGAAGGGAATGCAACTGGAATTGCTTTTTATTTTGAACAAAGTCCATAGATTGAGGCGATGGTTTTATTCGAAGCAGAGACAGGATATCTTTATCGTTCATGGTCTCGATCGCAGGATATAAGGCCTATTTTCTCTGTTTTTTGCGTTGATTGCAAATACCGACCATCACTGTTTTTTCCTAAGACCCCATGACGATTCCTGAAGATGAAATCTTGAGCACCGAAGTGGTCTATACGATTATCGGGGGAAATGTGAAGTACCGGAAGACAGGATCTTAACCGTAACTTTTGCGGATGGCATGCGTAGTAAAGAGTATAAAACAATTCAGATTCAGTAGGAGGTAAAAATGGAACGATTTGCAAAGGATTCAGTAACTAAGGCAGTAATATGCATCGTGCTTCTTTTGGTTTTTTCTTGTGGCACAGCTTTTTCCCTAGGTGAAGATCTCGAGAAAAAGTATGCCCCAATTATTGGAACTTATGAGTTTTATGTTGAAGCCCAAATCATGAACATTAAGTTCTGGGTGGAAGAGGAAAAATTCTGGGGTGCACCACCGGGTGAAACTCCGGCAGAGATTGTGCCTTTGGAGGGAGAGGATTGGAAATTTGAGGCTTCAACAGACAATGGTCAGTATTTTATCATAGAATTTGCCAAAGATGAATCGGGCAAGTTCAACAAGTGCACCGTCGAATCTATGGGAATGGTGATAGAGGGGAAACGGATCGAAGAATAGTTTAGTAACTATCAGCGCATATTTTATCTGATCGGTCAGAGATTTTTTATTGAAGGTTTTTGTAGACCTTTCCGTCCTTCATGACGAATTTGACATCACGTAAAGTCAGGATGTTTTCCAGCGGATTTTCGGGGACAGCAATGATATCGGCCCTCATTTGGGTGCTGATGCGGCCTCGGATTTTTGTCATATCCAGCATTTCTGCAGAGTTCGTTGTCAAGGCTCGAAGGATATCTTTGGCCGGGACCTCGGCATCGAGCCATGTATCGAGCAAAGTCAGAGCAGCGCTTCCTCTTGTGTGTCCGGGGATCTCCACGACAACATCGGATCCGAACGCCATTTTGACTCCTATCTTATAAGCCCTTTTTAAACGGTTCACGATCCCGGGATAGGACTTTGGGGATCCATACACATTCCATACCTCTTTTGAAAAATCAGTGCCACAGAGCCAAACTCCTTTATCTTTAGCCATTTGGAGAGCCTCATCGCTCATGACAAAAACCGTGCTCGATAGAAGCCAACCCGCCTTCGATGGCATTTCGTACGCCCTT
>CAZXJE010000230.1:0-5605 GCA_964640835.1 uncultured Eubacteriales bacterium | reverse complement strand
GTGCTTGCCGTTCTGCGGCTCGAAAGCGGCATTCCCTTTCATGTGCAGGCTGCCAAAAAGGCAGGAGCCAAACGGGATGAAGTCATCAGTGCCATCTTATTGGGTTTGACTCCCGCTGGTCATTCTGTGACTCAGGTACTTCCAGCAGCAATAGAAGCTTATGATGCACAGTAAGAACGGCTTATTAGGAGGCTGGAAACCCGCCCCATCATGCGATATTATATTGAGTGAATTGTAGGCTGTGACATTTTTCCAAAATTTATGCCATAATAGTGCCCCATGAGACGCAAAATAGAAATTGGACTCCTCGTTGTTATCGTGGGCGCAGCTTTGGCTGCCCTCATACTGACCGATGGCGGCAAATCCATAGAGAAGAGCCATCCTGGGCTGTCGATCGATGAGATCACTGTTCGAAACGTGACAAAAGGGACAGTAAGATATGAGATCAAGCCTGCCAATTCGTTTAAGGAGCCTGAGAAAAAATCGATTAAGCCTGGAAGTATGCACCGCTACACCAGCAAAGTGACTTTGGATGTCACTTATGAACGAGTTGGCCGGGATGTGACCAGACATCTTGCTCCAGGGACACCGTATGCTTTTCGCTATGATGAAAACAATCTTGTCCACCTTTATGAGGGATCCCATGGTCGGAGCGATGTTGAAGATCTAGCACCCTATTTGGCGACACCGAGGGAAGTCGTGGAGAAAATGCTGCAGATGGCCAAAGTTGACGGCAGTGATGTTCTTTACGATCTCGGTTGTGGCGATGGCCGGATCGTGATCACAGCGGCAAAAAAGTACGGAGCCAGGGGAGTGGGTGTCGACATTAATCTAGAGCGGATCAGAGAATCCCTGAGGGGAGCCCGAGAGGCTGGTATGGATAAGCTTGTCGAATTTCGTCTTGAGGATGCCACGAAAACAGACCTTTCAGAAGCGACGGTCTTGGCATTGTATTTGCTGCCTGAATCCAATGCACTGCTGCGGCCGAAATTCGAGAAGCAGCTCAAGCCGGGAACATACGTGGTCACCCACAACTACAGAATCCCGGGATGGGAAGATAAAGAGATCGATGCCGTATCCATGGAGGACCTGCGGGGGAAAAACCACACCATCTTCCTCTATCAACGATAACAGGCAACATGCTTAATCTTTCTAATGTATTTATGTAGGGACCGTTTCCCAAACGGTCCGTTCGGGGAACGGACCCTACAAAAAAGGCATCTGTCTCCTTTTTAGATTTTTTGTTCAGAAGTGCACAGGTTTTGTTCGTATCCGAACACTCTCTCCTCTTAAAGAACGCTTCTATCTCTGGTTTTCAGGGTACTTGTTGTGGCATGTTAATTGCAATATAAAACTAACAACTTATTGGAGTCTTTGAATTAAAGGAGAGGTGCATACACATGAATAACACAGGTCGTAAGAGATGTTTACAAATACCAAGAAAAACTTGTCTTCCGATTATTTTTGTTATGTTACTCGCTATAGGGATTTCTGCTCAGGACAAAGAGGTCGTTTTCGGTTTTTCAGACCAAAATAAATGGGCGATAGAGAGTGCAGAGACGGAAATTATCGAATATAAAGGCAAAGAGGCTCTTCGAATAAAAGGCGCTCCCGGTGAAAGAATCGCCTATCTTAAGGACTTTGAGTTTATAGACGGGATTATCGAGCTCGATATCGCGGCCATCCCTTATTACACAGGACTTGTGTTTCGCGTTCGGTCGGGTCATGTCTATGAAGGCATTTATTTTCGCCCTCAAAACTCCCGGCAGATAGATCCGGTACGGCGGGGACACACGGTCCAATACATCAGCAATCCCATGTTTACTTGGTACTATCTGCGGGAGACAGCGCCTGAGAAATACGAGGCGGCTGTGGATATCCCCCCCGATGAGTGGTTCCATGTCAAGGTTGTTGTTGCTGGCGAAAAAGCCGAAGTGTTCGTCAATGATGCCGAATCTCCCTGTCTTGTCGTCGATGATCTGAAACATGGGATAAGCCAGGGTTCGGTCGGTGTCTGGTGCGGCAACACCTCGGCCGGCACGTTTGCAAATCTCACAGTTACAAAAAGGGCTCCAACTCAAACTGGAGAAACTGGAATAGACTCAAAGAAAGTGGCCACAAAAGTCACATATACTCCTGAACAAGAATATCTTTTCGGTGTGTTTAAAAATCGCCGTTCGGTCAGAAAATTCAAATCAACACCCGTCCCGCAAGAGCACATCATGAAAATCCTGGATATGGCGCGAACTGCGCCTACATCCGGCAATCAGCAGCCATGGAAGTTTTTGGTTGTTCAGGACCGGGCCAGGCTCGACCGGTTGAGAGATGAGATCGTCGACGCTTCACTGGAAAGAGCGAAGAAACAGAAAGGTTTCGATCCGAACAAGCTGGATTCGATCAAAACACGCACCATGGAGAGAGTAGGCAACTATCTCTCTGCACCCGTTTATGTCGTTGTTCTGACCGATAAAAATTCCCGGTATCCCAGCTACAACGTCAAAGATGGCTCCCTTGCGGCTGGATACCTGATTCTTGCTGCCAGAGCGTTGGGGTATGGCACGGTGTTTATCACTGATGCCCTCCCTCCCAATCTCGTGAAAAAAGCCTTTGAAATCCCCGATAACTTCGTGCAGATCTGTATCACACCCATAGGCATTCCCGAGGAATGGCCCGATCCTCCTGCTAAGAAGCCTCTCCAAGAGTTCGCAATTTTTGAGAAACTAATCCAGGGGATCAACTATGTCGCTCCTATAAAGAGGAAAGTCGTCAAACTCGATCCGAAGATTTATGACGGCTATGTAGGTCGATATCAATTGAATGAAGAAGTCGCCGTTATGATCACCAAGGAAGACACTCGGCTTTTTGTTCAGGCAACCGGACAAGCAAAAATTGAAATCTTTCCAGAAAAAAAAGACAAATTTTTCTTGAAAGTCGCTGACGTCCAGATTTCCTTTGTTCGGTCCGGTGGGGGACAAGTGACCGGGCTCATTGTTCATCAGGGCGGACAGGATACCCCCGCAAAAAAGATTGAGTGAAAACAGAATAGCCGGCAAGATGATCCTGTTGGATCGAGGTTGGGCATGCTAAATAATACATTCGAAATTGTATATTTGGCCTTTTTTATTGCCGGTTCCGTAGCTCGTGCTGTTGGTGTCGCTAAAGGAAAAAAGTGGTGGCGTAAAAAAAGCGAGGTTGTTGAAAACCGTGGGACAGGGGCAGAAAAATTATTCCTGTTTTTTTCGTTCCTCGGGATGCAGGTTATACCTTTTATATATATATTCTCCTGCTGGCTTGATTTTGCTGATTATAACCTGCCTATGGGAATAAGCCGGATTTTGGGCTGGTCTGGTTGTATTGTCTTTGCCGCAGCTATATGGGTTTTGTGGCGGTCTCATGTCGATCTTGGACGTAATTTCTCGCCGGAGCTCAAAATCCGAGAGGAACATAAACTCGTCACAGATGGGATTTTCCACACCATTCGGCATCCGATGTATTCCGCTCATTGGCTTTGGGCCCTGGCACAGGCCATGCTTCTTCAGAACTGGATTGCAGGGTGGAGCATGCTGGTGGCTTTCTGGCCTCTTTACTCAAATCGGGTCACTCGAGAAGAATACATGATGTGCGACATATTCGGCGATGAGTATCGGAACTACATGGGAAAAACAGGACGGATTTTTCCGCGCTTAACGAAGTGATTTTTCACCACTTTAAGTCTGGCGTTATACTGAAGCTATTTTGGATCATCACAATAATGAACACGTGATTCTATCCCAGAGGGCACTCTTTATTGCAAGGAACCTGCTATTAACATCCCGACTATTTATCGCTCTTCGCTGGAATCCCAACCTGCTCATCCTCAGGGTCATGCGGCATTTTCCCTTTGAGCTTTAAGTCGAGGTATCCGTTTTGTCTCAAGGCTTCATAGACGACAACAGCCACTGCATTCGCGAGGTTGAGCGAGCGTGTTTCTCGACGCATAGGGATCCTGTAACATTTCTCCTTAAAAGAATCGAGGATCTCTTCATGCAGTCCATATGTTTCTTTCCCAAAAACCAGATAGACATCCCCGGAAAAGCTTATATCATCATAGGATTGTGTGGCTTTTTTCGTAAAGAGGTAGATATTTTCTGAGGAGTGGGTTTTTAAAAACTCTTCAAAGTTCTCATAATAAGTAATGTCAATTCTATCCCAATAGTCCAATCCGGCGCGTTTGAGATGTCTGTCGTCGACAGAAAATCCCAATGGTTTTATCAGGTGTAATCTTGCGCCGGTCGCCATGCAGATTCGGGCGATGTTTCCAGTGTTCTGGGGAATTTCTGGCTCGTGAAGAACGATATTGATACGCAGCATCATTCACTCCCTCTCGGAAGCTTCCCTTAATCCATGATGAGTGCCATTCGAGTGTCCCAATTGGTGATTGCGGTTTTCTCCACCACACAATTGGGACAATCAAAAATGCAATTTGTGTTCATGCGATCACGGATTTAGGGATACTTTCCTCCCTCTTCAAGCAAATGAAGATCGAGAACGTTTTGTCTTATTCTAAATTTTTATATTTCTTTTTGAAAATCCAGTAGACAGGAATCCCAACAAGCACTGTCGCTATGGCGATCGACGACTCTATGGGGCGCTGGAAGAAGGCAAGAGTGAGTATGGCAATTCCCGCCAATATATAGAGAACCGGAGCGAAGGGAAAACCCGGCATTTTGTAGGGGCTTAAATTCAACCGCCGCACTTTAAAGACGCCTAAAACGGCGAGAAGAGGGAAGATCCCCAAAGAGAATCCCATGTATGTGAGAAGTTGGTCGAATGTACCGAAAAGCACCATGACTGCGGCGATAGCGCCTTGCAGCATGATCGATTTTGCCGGGACTCCGAATTTTTTGTGGACGTCTCGAGCGAAGCGAAAAAAGTGTTTATCTTTGGCCATCGAGTAATAGACCCGCGGTCCCAGGATAATGTAGGCGCTTAAAGAGGAAAATAGAGCAAAAGAGATCATTATGGATAGTATCCGTTCAAAAGACTGCCCGAAAAGATTGCCTGCAGAAAGTCCAGCGATGGATATCTCTCCTTCCATGTCGGGTGGTGCAACAGCATAGACATAGATCAGGTTTAAGCAAAAATATAGCAGAATGACGATCCCTGTCCCGATGATCAAAGAACGGGGCAGGTTCTTGGACGGATTTTTTACTTCTGACCCGATGTAGGCCGAGGCATTCCAGCCGCTGTAGGCAAACATAATCCACATGAGCGACAGGCCGATAACCTTCCATCCTTCAAATCCAAACTGGAAATCCACTCCTTGAGAAAAGTGATCCCAGCTCCCTTGGCCGAAAACAAATCCTGTAAAGATCAAGCCCACGATGAGGCCCACTTTCAGAATCGTCAACACGTTCTGGACGTTTGCGCCGAATTCTAATCCTCTGGTGTGAATGGCAGTAAAAAGCACTATGACGCAGATGGCATAGAGTTTTCGTAAGATAGTGGCTTCAATGGATTCATCGAAGATTCCCAATCGTAGAATTTCGGGGAAAGCTCTGGTCATGTACGCCACAAACCCGATGGCAGAGGCCGCTATGGGTGCAGAAAATCCGACAAAGAAGGA
>CAZXJE010000229.1:0-5648 GCA_964640835.1 uncultured Eubacteriales bacterium | reverse complement strand
CTCGGCCTCTTCGGATACACATTCTTCAAAAAAAGATGGTGGGCCGGGCCCTTCTGGAATTCCTGGATCGTTGCCCTCCTGCCCATCATCGGAAAAATGACTGGCAAGGAGGACCACTTTGCTTATGTCTCTCCTATGGCAGATTTTCCAATCCCAGCATTCATTTTTGCGATTGCAGCCATCCTTTTTGGCTATGGAAACTTTGTTGTCATGGGATATCTCAAGGATGTCACGGCTGATAGAGAAACAGGATACCGGACATTTCCCGTTGTATTTGGTTGGAAAGCCACAGCGATCTACAGCGACATATTGGCTGTGGCTACAGCTGTTCTTACCGCTATAACCCTCTATTTAGCTCAAGTAAACATATTGGGAATCTCTATTTTTCTCGTTGCCCTCGCTGTCAATGCTTTTGCCCAAATCAAGATCCACCTCACACGCGAAGAGAGCAAGGCCCACGGCCCCATCGCCAACGTGGTCCGGGCCTTTATTCTCTATTCCTTGGCTATTGTCATAACTCTCAAACCAGAGTGGTTGGGTTTTATAGCGGTCTTTTATTTTGTTTTTGAGGCGGCATTAAAATACAGACCCGAAAAAACACAGGTGTAAAACAATGATCGTACTACTCAACAAATACTGTAACGGCACAGGCGGCCTTGAGAAATGGAAAAAACTGAGGGCTGGCCTGGAGGAAAACTACTTGGGGAAAGATTATACGATTATCTCCGGTTTTAAAAATTTTCAGGCGACTTGTGTACAGGAAGTCGATAGGGGAGAACGGATATTTGTGGCTGCCGGAGGAGATGGGACTGTCAATTTTATCCTCAATCAGATGATGGCGTTGGATAATGGCTTACGAGAAGAGCTGATTCTCGGAGCTATCGGACTGGGTTCGAGCAATGATTTTCACAAGCCTTTTGCGAGCAATGGTAGCGGTAAAACCAATGGCAATGGTGAAGCTCATTCAAATGGAATTGGCAAAGTCCCTGTCAAGCTGGATTATAAAGGAGCGAAACCCCATAATGTGGGCCTTGTCGAATATGAAGACCTGGAACACAACCGACATCGCAGGTATTTTATCGTCAACTGCAGCGTGGGTTTGATCGCACAGGCCAACTATTTCTTCAATTCTGAGGACAAGATCGTCAATTGGCTTAAGCCCAGGTGGGTCGAGGGGACGATCTGGTATGCGGCCCTCGAAACTCTCTTCACTGCCAAAAATATCCCAACAGAGATACGAGTGGGGAACGAGAGAGTAAATGCCGAACTCACAACCTTCAGCGCGTTCATCAATCCCAATGTCAGCGGCAATTTTCACTACGATTTCGAGATCTCGCCCCAGAGTGATTATCTGGGGGTTGCTCTTTGTGAAAACATGGGCATCCCTGCGCGCGTGAGGACCATGCTTTCGATGACTCAGGGAAAATTTGTGGGTTTGCCAAAGACACGGACCTGGCGAGCCAGAGAGATCGATATCTCTCCTTCCGTGCCCGTCGCCTTGGAAATGGACGGTGAAGTGTCTCTCGCCCGTCATACCCGGATCAAACTGCTTCGTAATGCCTTGAGGGTGTGCCAATGATGGACAAAATCTTTGAAAATAGGGAGATCGATAAAATTGCCAGGAATTTTCTACTGGCTCCCCATAAGATCGGTAAAATCCATGAAGCAGACGCAGAAATTATAGATATGGGAGAGAGCAGTGAAAATTATCTGGCCATCACAACCGATGCCCTTGTCGAAGAGGTCAGAAGCGGCCTGTACGAAAAGCCTCATTTTATCGGGTGGATGCTGGCTATGGCCAATTTTTCGGACCTGGCAGCCGTTGGCGCTGACCCATTGGGATTGCTATTGTCCATCTCTTATCCTCCCGATGGAAACGCAAAGTTCATCACCAAACTGGCCCGTGGTGTTTCTGATGCTTGCCAGACACTCCAGACGTTTGTCCTTGGCGGAGATACAAACCAGGGAGAAGATCTCCTCCTTTCCGGATGCGCCGTAGGGCTTGTCCCCAAACGGTCCGCCTTAACAAGAATGGGTGCCAAGGCCAAAGATCGGCTGTACATCTCTTACTCTGCAGGGCTGGGAAATGTTTTTGCATTTCTGAAACTCAGCAAGATGAATTTTTTTCTCCCTGGCTCTTTCTATAAACCGGTCGCACGCATCAAGGAAGGCCGGGTGATTCGAGATTATGCCAACTGCTGCATGGACACGAGCGATGGTGTTCTCCACACTGTGGACACGCTCATGCGGCTTAATGGCCTTCGATTTGTTTTGTACGACAACTGGGCCCGGATTCTTCATCCGATGGCTTCCACTATAACGCGCGTCAAAAAGATTCCATCGTGGTTGGTTCTGGCTGGGATTCACGGAGAGTATGAGCTTGTCTTTACGATCAGCCCGCAAAAGGAGAAAGACTTTCTTGACGCAGCAACAAGGATTGGCTGGACTCCTCTTTTGATCGGAGAAGTCAACGAGGGTGTGGGAGTCAGTGTGAAAAATTCTTCTAGCCTCACTCCATTGGATACAGCAGCCATAAGAAATCTGTCAGAACAAGCGGGCTCTGAGCCTCAGACATATGTCAAGAAACTGATCCAATTGGCTGAGGCATCGGGAATTCATTGAACGGAGACGATTAATGCATAGAGATGCTCCAAAGCTTAAAGACAAAGTCACGGTCAACGGGTGCTGGCGGGGGAATCGGCCGGGCTGTGGCGCATCTCTTCGCACACCATGGGGCTTCTCTGGGTGTATTTGCCCGAGCTGGAATGGCTTTTCCCAGGATATTTTTCGTTCTTTTCCCAATCTTGAAAAAGATCGGCCAAAGAACGATGAAAAAAAATGAGAAGGGAGGAAGAGGAAAATGGCACTCACACTCTCAGCTTCGATGACTTATAGGATTTTGAGGAGACTGAGCGGCATCCGTGTGAAAGCGAGAAAAGTCACGCCGGTCATTGCCATGATGGAATTGGCCGTCGCTTTTGGGATCATGGCCTTTTGGGTAGCGTTCTTTTCCACAGATATGGTGAACATCGAGGACTCCCGTTTGAAGGAGGTCTACCTCGCTTTTGAATCGGCCTTCCCTGTGGCGGATTTTTACCTTGCCGTCATGTTAATTATAGGCGGGATAGGATTGCTGAAAAAGAGATTCTATGGAACCGTGTTTTCTCTCATGGGAGGGGCGTCGCTCATCTTTCTCGGTCTTTTGGACATCTCCTTCAACATACAGCAGGGGTTATATTTTTTGGGTGTGGAAGAGGCGGTGATGAATGTTTTTATCAACTCCCTCTGCATCGGATTTGGAACCTATCTCGTGCGATCTGTGTGGAAAAACAGGAGCGATTTGACTTTCAGCCATGCTTAATAATAGGGGGGATATTATGGCTGAAATTAAAGGAAAGAGGGTCCTCATCACAGGGGCCTCTTCGGGGATTGGGAAGGCCCTCGCTTTTGCGTTGGCTAAAAAGGGGGCAGTGTTGGCTCTAGCGGCCAGGAGAGCCAAGCGTTTAGAGCATGTCGCTGCTGAGATCAGCGCTGCCTTTCCCCATCTCCCCATGCCGTTGGTTTTCCCTTGTGATGTTTCGATCGAAGAAAATGTGAGCCGACTCATAGAATCATCCATACAACAGATGGGGGGGATCGACATCTTGGTGAATAACGCAGGTATAGGTGTTTATGGCAACACGGAAAATACTTCGATATCGGATTTTCGGACGATTTTGGATGTCAATTTTTTTGGCACTATTTACTGTATTCTCGAAGTGCTTCCCCACATGAAAAAAAGGGGGCAGGGGCATATTGTCAATATCGCCTCTGTGGCAGCCAAACATGGCGTTCCTTATCTGGGAGCGTATGGTGCAGGAAAAGCGGCTCTCTCGGCCTTAAGCCAGAGCTTGAGAGCCGAGCTATCAAGGAATGGCATCTCTGTTGTGGTCGTGTATCCCGGATATACGCAGACTGAGTTCTTCGCGAAGGAAAAACACGTCGGTGGGGGGCGAAGGCCAGACGGACCTTATGAATCTTCTGAAAAAGTGGCAAAAGCGATCATCCGGGGGATAGAAAAAAATAAACACGAGATTGTTCTATCCAGGGAAGGTAAGGCTCTGTCAGTGGTTCAGGGATTACTGCCCCGTATCGTCGACAAAGCCATGGCAAGAATTGCCTATAGATTGAAAGAAGCAAAGGAGGGCTCTGATGAGCAAGCCAAAATTACAGATCATCGTGCTTTTCCAAAACCTGGGAGAAAACGAGGCATATTTCGCTCGGTCCCCGGCACCACCGCTCGCCGGAGCCTTGGTGGCGGGGCTTACTCCAGATATCGTTGAGGTCGATCTGCTTCATGAAATGGTGAGACCGATCGATTACAATACGGATGCAGATTATATCGCCCTCAGTTTCATGGACTATTGTGCACCCCATGCTTATGATGTGGCTAAAACATTTAAAAAGCTTGGGAAGACAGTCGTCGCAGGGGGGAAATATGTCTCGACCTTTCCGCAAGAAGTTTTTCCTCATATGGATTCTGTTGTTGTCGGCGAGGCCGAGAAAGTTTGGCCCCGGGTCGTGGAAGACATGGTGAACGGCAAATTGCAGAAGATTTACGAGGTGCCATTCGCTCCCCCCTTGGACAATATTCCGCCGCCGCGGTACGACCTTATCGAGCCGGAATACGCGGTTCCTGTTGTGACTGAAGCTACAAGGGGCTGTAACTATAACTGCAGCTTCTGTCAGCTCACTATCGAGCACAAGCCCTATCGCATGAGGCCGATCGAGGATGTGATCCGCGACCTGACAGCGACGGAAAAACTTCCATTCCACAAACGCAAAATGGCCATGCTCTTGGACAACAATCTTGGAGGCGATATCGGCTATGCCAAAGAACTGCTCAAAGAGGTCGCCAAGCTCAAACTGTGGGGTTTGGGGGCGCAGTTCAGTTTTGACTGCCTCCACGATGACACATTCCTGGATCTGCTCGTCGAGGCCCGCTGCGGAATGGCCTTTATCGGGCTGGAGTCATTGAATGAGCCAAGCCTTGCCGCTGTCCACAAAAGGCAGAATAAAGTCGCCGAGTACAAAGAACTTTTCTTAAAGCTCAAAGAACGTGGGATCTTGACATTCACTGGAATGATGCTGGCTCTGGATGAAGATACACCTGAATATTATGAGGAGTTGCCCGAAAAACTCGATGAGATCGACCCAAGCTCTATCCTCCTCTCCATCTCTATTCCAATTCCAGGTACCCCGTTCCATCAACAGGTCGAGTCTGAGGGCCGGATTGTGGATAAAGATCTCTCTCATTACGAGGGAGACCATCTCGTTTTTGAGCCGAAAAGAGTCACTGCCGAGGCTGTTTTTTCCACTTTTTACAGCATAAATGAGTACTTTTACTCCTGGAAAAACATTCTGAAGAGATGGTTCCGCTTCGTCATCAGGCAGAATACAGGAAGGAATGTGGTCCGCCGGATTTTTCGGGGAATGTTACTTTCGATGATTTTTCTCAGACTGTCCATTTTCCAGAGAGACCATGCCCAGAAGCGGGTTTACCCCATGATGCGAACAGGTGAAAATGGGCATATTTCGCTCATCCAGAAGATGAAAAAGGGGACAGGCTACTTTTTCCAGAGGTAATTAAAAAAGTAGCCTGTCCCCTT
>CAZXJE010000228.1:0-5649 GCA_964640835.1 uncultured Eubacteriales bacterium | reverse complement strand
AAGCCTGGATCCGAGCGAAGTTTCCTCGCTGGGGAAACTGAGCGTGTTTTCGAAACCATATGATCTGAGCATTCGAAAGGTCATCCATCACTGTTTTGGCAGTGATTCTTCAAAAGATCAAGGATAAGATTTGGATTATTTGAGCCCGGTGATTTTTTGGGCGTTATTCAACAGCCAGTGCTGAGTGAAAACATGCTCTCTATTCAGGCCCAGATGTATTCCCAATTGCTCCTTGATCTCGCCGTCTGGTATCATGGGGATTAGGGTCTCGTAAGCGCTGATGAGCTTTTCTTCAGCGGGAATGAGAGTATCTAATGTACTCATCCGGTCCTCTCCGGGATAAACAGATGGCATGGGATTCATGCTCGTTTCTACTCCATCGGCATCTTTCTCCGCGTTTTCTATTTTGACGACATCTCCCAGCTTGATAAGTATGCCGGAATTCTTGTCCCAGCTCCTCATAAGGTCAATAGAATTTTTAAATAATCGTTGGCTCAGATCTTGGTGTTCACTGAATAAGATTGTGTAATAGAGATATCGATGGAGAAGTTCATTTTCTAGCCTCATGATCTCGTGCAGAAGCTGCACTTCTTCTTTGTGGGTATTTTCCAGGTCAGCCTGGAAACACAGGTCCTCTTCGGCGCCTGTGGCCTTTATGGCTTCCATCATGGCGACGAATTGATCTGAATGCCGGACTTCATCGTATGAGATATTTAAGATCATGTTTTGGATCTTCGGGAAAACTCCCTCTTCGAATTTTGCTGATTGATACAGGTTGGTCACCATATCCTCAGTCCCTTTGTCTCTCTTGAAGTTATCCATGATTTTGGGATACCGGATGATCTTATCCGTTTTAAACGAGGGCTCTCCTCCGATCTGTTTGATGATAATGCCCAGCTGCAGAGAATGATACATCTCATCGATCCCGATCTGGATGGTCTGCGCTCGAGCGTCTGTTGTTTTTTGCATGATGGGATCTTGGTAGAGGAATTTCCCCTTAGGCATTGAGTATGCGTGGATGGTGTACTCAAAACTTACGGCCCACTCATGTTCTAATGCGATGTTCAAGAGATGTATGGCATCTTCTTTTGTTTGGATCGGTTTACTTTGTTCCATTGCTCCTCCTCACATAGATTATTCGTAAAAATTGCCGATACAATCCTTCCAAAAACTTCCAACTCTTATTATCGGCATTTTTTACCCTTTGGGCGAACCAATCTCACAGCATCGCCTTCATTGTAGCTCATTCGTGGTAGTTTACTACAACTTCATGAGCCACTTCTTCGCCGTTACTGCAATCTTGGTCCGCGAATAATCTATCTTGAATCTGGATTATTCGTAAAAACTGCCGATACAATCCTTCCAAAAACTTCTGACATTTTTTCGATAATAAGGATACTAATATAAAATAAAGAGCACATCGAAATCAAGAGGTTATTCCACTCGCAATATCATCTCCAAATGCTTGAGAATGAACAAAATCACCCCCAGAATCACCTTTAGAGGGGATTGACCGAGAACATTGCCTATGAGAACATGGGATCATTCAAACGGCCTTTGCGCAATCGTTCACCTCATCCAAGGCAGCGCGTCGAGGTTAAGAAAAGGGAGGGGAAGGACGATTCCTCTCCCGCCCTCCTTTCATCCCCTAATAAGAAACTTAGGGGATGTTTTTGCAAAGGCCTCCCCAATACCGTGATGAAAAACATCCGAGTGTCCCAATTGGTGATTCAAAAACACGCTCAGTTTCCCCGGCGAGGAAACTTCGCTCGGATCCGGGCTTCCCTCGCATCTCCCTTTGGGAGATGCACCATGCCCGTCCAGCCCTTCTCACGGTTTTCTCCACCACACAATTGGGACGCTTATTAACGCAATGTGATTCCTGCCATCACGCTTTTATGGACACTTGCTGTTTTTAATACATTCCTTGATTGAACGAATCCTTGAGAATATAATTGGATGTCCCGATAACACCGGTGTTACAGAATGATGTTCACAGAATCTCGGATACCAAAACTCAGAACCGACATGGAGATTTTTTCCACTTATCACCAGGGCCAAAAGGCCTTGGTCGTGAAGGATGCGTTAGGCCTGATAAAGAACCCGGTTGTACTCCAGGGACAGATCCTTGACTTCATCGGCCTCATCGACGGGATGCGTACTCCCCGTGACATTCAACTCGAGCTCATCCGTCAGCGAAATGGTGTTTTTGTGAGTGTTGAAGATATCCAGTCACTTCTCTCCAAATTGGATTCTCTATTCCTCTTGGACAGCGATCATTACAGGGACACGATAAACACAATTTTTACTGAATACAGCCAGCAGCCGGTCCGGGCAGCTGTACTTGCCGGTCAAGTTTATCCAGGCTCGATCGAGGATCTTAATAAATACTTGGACTCTTTTTTTCCAGAGGCGCCAGGAGTATCCGTCGATAAAAGTGATAAGAAGGTGTCTGCTCTCATCGCTCCGCACATCGATCTAAGTGTAGGAAAAAAGGTCTACTCTCAAGCGTACACTGCTGTTAAGGAAGCATTCCCCAGGACTGTCGTACTCCTCTGCACTGGACACAGCCTCCATCACTCCTATTTTTCGCTGACCGAAAAGGATTTTGAGACTCCCCTTGGATTGGTGAAGACAGAAAAACCGTTCATCCGGAAACTCAGAGAGGCCAGTGAAGAAGTCGTAACGCTCCACGACATCGACCACCGCAACGAACACTCAATTGAGTTTCAGCTGATCTTTCTCCAGCACCTTTTTGGTTCTGATTTCTCTCTCGTCCCTGTGCTCTGTGGATCTTTGCACAATGCCTTGGCTGCTTTTTCCCGCGCTTCGGAAATTCCTGGAGTGAATGGTTTTTTGAGCGAGTTGAGAAAACTTATAGAAAAAAGGGGATCAGATGTACTTGTTGTTGCGGGTGTGGATTTTTCTCATATCGGTCCGAAGTTCGGACATTCTTTTCAGGCGTCTAGTTTGATCTCAGGAGCAAGAGATCATGACATGCGCTTAATCGATGCCATATGTCGTGGGGATATTTTAGGTTTTTGGGCTGAGGCAAAAAAAGTCGGTAACAGGTATAATGTCTGTGGATTCTCCAGCATCGCCTGTTTGCTGGAGATTTTGCCCGGGTCTGTCGGGCAGTGTCTCGGGTATGATTTTTGGGAGGAAGAAGAAACTCAATCCGCTGTGAGTTTTGCTGCCATCACTCTGTCTCCTGTGGACTAAAGGAGTATGGGGTGAAACATGTATATTTGAAAAGGTGAATACAGATGAGTGATTTTGGAGGGGCTGTCAAAGAGAACAACACATACGACATTGCTATTTTGGGTATCCCCTATGATGGGAAATCCTCTTATCTCAGGGGACCTTCCAAAGGACCCCAAGCCATTCGTGCAGCTTCAACGGGTGAGGCAATAAATGCCTGGACTGAGCTGGGCATCAACCTGGAGGATGCTGTATCGATTGTGGACCTGGGAGATGTGGATGTGGAAGGAAATTTCACAGAAATCTCTGCTCGAGTTGAGGATAGAGTGTGGGAGATATTGGAGAGGAATGGGCGGCCCATTGTGCTTGGTGGAGACCATTCCATAAGTCTTCCCGTAGTCAGAGCGATGGCCAAAAAGTATTCCACTCTTGATATTCTCCATTTTGATGCGCACCCCGACCTTTATGAGGAGCTATATGGAGATCGCTTTTCCCATGCCTGCCCCTTTGCAAGGATATTGGATGAAGGATTGACAAAAAATCTGGTCCAGGTCGGCATACGTGCCAGCACAGGTGACCACAGACAAAAAGCCGCCGCTTTTGGCGTGCGGACGATCACAATGAAGGATTGGCAAGATGACCTCAAGCTTGCTTTTTCCAATCCTCTGTACATCTCCTTCGATGCGGATGTCCTCGACCCAGCATTTGCACCGGGCGTTTCCCATCATGAACCGGGCGGTCTCTCTACACGGCAGGTCATCAACTTGCTCCATGCTTTGGAGGCCGATATCGTGGGAATGGACTTGGCAGAAGTCAATCCTGACCGGGATATTTCTGGGATCACTGCCGCTGCGGCTGTAAAGATAATCATGGAAGCTGCAGCCAAGATGACCCTTACGATTCAAGCAAAACAAAAGGAGGCAAAATGAAAAAGACTCATTTCGTGATTGCTCTGGTCCTGCTGCTGTCAGGGATTCTGTTTGCTCAAGAAAAGCCGGTCTTCGAGGATTATTTTGTCGATAGGACCATGCGTGTGGATTATTTTCACGTCGGTGATGCCGAGGAGGAGACGATAACCATCGATCGAGTTTATGAACAGGGCATCTGGGCTGGGAGCACACAAAACCTTATCGATCCCCTCAACTATGGCCGGTATAACATCAAGATTTATGACTCTTCATCTGGAAAACTCATTTTTTCCAAAGGATTTGACAGCTATTTCGGAGAATATAAAACAACGGGCAGGGCTCTTAAGGGGATCAAACGCTCTTATCATGAGAGCTTTCTTCTCCCCTATCCGAAGAGAAAAATTCAATTCTCCTTTGAAGCGAGGGACAGAAAGAATATCCTTCACTCCCTTTTTACTCAGGACATAGACCCTTCCTCTGTGGATATCTTGAAGGAGCACTTGGATGATGGGATTAAAGTGTATGAGATCTGGAAGGGCGGAGACCCTCATGTGAAAGTAGACCTGGCGTTTATCGCAGAAGGGTATACTCGAGATGAGGAAGCAAAGCTCAAAGTCGACCTCCAACGATTCATGGAGGTGTTTTTCAAACAGGAACCCTACAAAAGCCTCAAGAAAAAATTCAATCTTTATGGCGTCTTCAAGCCATCACAGGAGAGCGGGTGTGATGAACCGCGGCACGGCGTTTTCAAGAATACATCGGTCAACGCCACCTTCAATTCGTTGGGATCGGAACGATATCTTCTGACTGAGGACAACAAGTCTCTTCGCGATATAGCGGCGCATGTGCCCTATGACACGCTTGTCATCATGATCAACCAGGACCGCTACGGCGGAGGCGGCATTTACAACCTATTTTGCACATTCACTGTTGATAATCAGTGGCATGAATACCTCTTTGTGCATGAGTTTGGCCATTCGTTCTCCGGTCTTGCCGACGAATATTACACCTCATCTGTGGCATACAATGAATTCTATCCCCGGGGGATCGAGCCCTTGGAACCAAACATCACGGCACTGCTCGACCCAAAAAAGCTCAAGTGGAATCAATTTGTAACGTCTGGAATTGCCATCCCCACGCCCTGGGAAAAAGAAGAGTTCGACAGGATGGACAATGAATACCAGAGGATCCGTCATCAAATCAACGAAAAAATCGCCAAGATGAAAAGAGAGGGGGTACTAGAGGAAGAGATTCATAAGGCAGAGGCGGAATCAGAGCGGCTCTCCAAGCAGCATGCCGACAAGATGGATGCCTACCTTAGAAAAAGTGTGTTCACAGACAAGGTGGGAGCCTTCGAGGGTGCCGGCTATTCCTCGCAAGGACTGTATCGCCCGATGCTGGATTGTCTCATGTTCACAAAGGGAGCCAAACCCTATTGCAGGGTCTGTGAACAGGCCATCATCAAGGTCATTAAACAATACACCCAATAATCCAGAAAAGGAGTCGGTGCGATGAAAAAAGTTCAAATATTAAGCATTTT
>CAZXJE010000227.1:1491-5664 GCA_964640835.1 uncultured Eubacteriales bacterium | reverse complement strand
AAAAAAATGGCTCATTTTTTATTTTTTTTACTGGCAATTGTGTGCGTTGGCGCGGTCGTCGCCATGATTTTCTCTAAGAACCAGGCTTATAGCGCTCTCTTTGTTATTCTTGCTTTTATTTGCATAGCAGGATTGTTCGGACTATTAGATGCTCCATTCATCGCCGTGATTCAAATTATTGTTTATGCGGGGGCGATCATGGTCCTGTTCCTGTTCGTTATCATGATGATCAACCTTCGTGAAGGAATTCCACCAGAAAAAAAACGCTGGACGATTGGTCTTTCGTTTATGATTGCAGGCGTTCTCATCATCGAACTCATTTTTGCTCTTAAAGGCTTTCTCTCCCCTGTCCAAACGGCTGCTGAGGGAAGTCCGGGAAGCCCCACCGATCTCGGCCGCCTCCTCTTCACCAAGTATCTCTACCCCTTCGAGATCACATCCGTGCTAATCATCGCAGCACTTGTCGGTGCCATGGTTTTAGTTAAGAAAAGAGACGAGGGCAAAGAATAAAGATTAACAATGGTTCCAACTAGTTATTTCATCATTCTAAGCGCGATCCTTTTTGTATTGGGGGCTTTTGCCTTCTTCGTCAAACGCGACTTGATCACTCAGTTCCTCTGCATCGAAGTCATGCTCAGTGCAGCCAACCTCGCATTCATCGCTTTTGCCAAATCCGCATCGTCACTGGACGGGCAGATCCTTGTGATCCTTATCATAACCGTTGCGGCTGCCGAAGCCGCTGTAGGCCTAGCCATCATCCTTCTTGTTTTCAAACAGAAAAAAACAATAAAATCCGAAGATATGAATCTGATGAAAGGGTAATATGACTGATATTTTTTGGATAATTCCGTTAATTCCCGGATTAAGTTCTCTCATTCTGGTTATTTTCGGAACCAAACTCCCCAAGAAATATATTTCAATTCAGGCGTGCACGGCTGTGTTTGCCTCTTTTGTCGTTTCTGTCATCTCTTTCATCGGGCTTAAACAGACGCCTCACGAAGCATATCCACTCATCAAAAATCTTTATCCCTGGATTCAATCGGGAGATTTTAAGGCTGCGCTCTCCTTTCAGTTCGACCCCTTAACAGCCGTCATGGTGCTCGTTGTTACTGGCGTTGCGTTTATCATCCACGTGTATTCGATAGGTTACATGGCCAAAGATAAGAGTTATGCCCGATTTTTCCAGAATATGAACCTCTTTACCTTTGCCATGCTCATCTTGGTCATGGGTTCCAACCTTGTGCTCATGTTCGTTGGTTGGGAGGGGGTTGGTCTATGTTCTTATCTGTTGATCGGATTTTGGTTCGAGAAACATTCCGCCGCAAACGCCGGGAAAAAGGCGTTTATAGTCAACCGGATCGGAGATGCAGGTTTTATCCTCGGTATCCTCTTTATATTTATATATGTCGGAAGCACTGAATTCACGGCCATTAACGAAGCCATTGGTGGAGGACACATCACACAGAGTGTGGCCACTCTTATTGCCTTGCTCATGTTTCTTGGGGCCGTAGGAAAATCGGCCCAGATTCCACTGTATGTATGGCTTCCGGATGCTATGGAAGGGCCCACTCCTGTCAGTGCCCTTATCCACGCGGCCACGATGGTGACCGCAGGCGTCTATATGGTCGCCCGGATGAATCTTCTCTACACCCTATCAGGAACAGCAGGAACTATAGTTGCAATTGTGGGTGCTGTCACAGCCTTTTATGCAGCGACCATGGCCCTCACACAGAACGACATCAAAAGAGTACTGGCATACTCAACGATCTCCCAGCTAGGATACATGTTCATGGGTTGCGGCGTGGGTGCCTATGCAGCAGGGATCTTTCACCTTTATACACACGCCTTTTTTAAGAGCCTTTTATTCTTGGCGGCAGGAAGTGTGATGCACGCTCTGTCGGGCGAGTTGGATATGCAGAAAATGGGAGGTCTCAGGAAGTACCTTCCACGCACCTTCCCCGTTTTTCTCATCGGGGCGATCGCCATATCAGGAGTACCCTTCCTTTCAGGATTTTTCTCCAAGGATGCGATCCTCACCAGTGCGTTTGCAAGCGGCAACTATTTGGTCTGGGTGCTGGGCATAGTAACGGCCGTGCTCACTGCATTCTACATGTTCAGGCTCATCTTCCTCACATTTTTCGGTCAGGAACGCCTCGATCCTGAGGTCAAGAAACATCTCCATGAATCCCCACCAGTGATGACGGTTCCTCTCCAGATCCTGGCTTTCTTTTCGATCGTCGCTGGATATGTAGGTCTTCCTCTGGTATTCGGGAAAAATCTGGACTGGTTCGGACACTTCTTAGAACCTGTGATCGTAGTGCATCACGAAGCCCATCTCAGTCTCAACACCGAGTGGCTTCTTATCCTGATCTCTGTGGCTGTCGCTCTCTTCGGAATATTTCTAGCCTATATTTTTTACATTAAAAAACCGAAAACACCCCAAACTCTTATTGCTAAATTCCCCTCGCTCTACAAGCTGCTATACAACAAATATTATGTAGATGAGATCTATAATGCCACGATAGTCCGGCCTCTAATAAGGGGATCTGAGATATTGTATGACAATTTTGACATGAAAGTTATTGATGGGTCAGCCAACGGCTTGGCAAAAACAACCGGTTTTTTTGGTAAATTCTTTAGTTATTTTCAGACAGGTCAAATCAAAGACTATGCTTTGATCTTTCTCTTGGGAGTCATACTCTTGTTAGGATATATACTCTTTTAAAAAATGAACGCACAAATCTTAAGCATCATGATTTTTTTACCACTGGCAGGGGCTCTTCTGCTTATTTTTATCAACAAAGATAAAGAAAATCTCCTGCGCAACATTGCTCTGATCCTGACTCTAGTGACATTTGTCATTTCTCTTTCTCTCTATTTCAATTTTAATGACCAGGACCCGGATCCGCAGTATGTGGAGAAGAGTTCGTGGATAGGATATGGAATCGATTATCATATAGGAATCGATGGCATCAGCCTGCTCCTTGTATTACTCACAACGTTTCTGATGCCGATCGCCATTCTCGCATCATGGAAATACATTGGAAAGAGAGTCAAAGAATACCTGATATTTATGCTCCTTTTGGAGACGGGTATCATCGGAGTTTTTGTTTCACTTAATCTCTTCCTATTCTATGTGTTCTGGGAAATTACTCTCGTTCCCATGTACTTTCTGATCGGTATTTGGGGAGGAAAACGCCGTATTTATGCGACCATCAAATTTGTTCTCTTCACCATGTTCGGCAGCTTGCTGATGTTGGTGGCGATATTCTTCCTCTACTCCATGTACTATAAAGCCACTGGTGTGTATTCCTTTAATATTTTCGATATGTACAAACTTGTTTTGAATCCCAGTATTCAAATATGGCTTTTTCTGGCGTTTGCACTGGCTTTTGCTATCAAAGTCCCGATGTTTCCACTGCACACCTGGTTGCCTGATGCTCACGTGGAGGCACCCACAGCAGGATCGGTCATCCTGGCAGCTGTGCTCCTTAAAATGGGGGCGTATGGTTTTCTCCGGTTCGCCATGCCACTCTTCCCGGATGCCCTAACAAAATGCCTTCCATATCTGGGAGTATTGGCACTTATTGGGATTATCTATGGGGGATTGATGGCCCTGATACAGAAGGACGCTAAATCGCTCGTAGCTTACTCGAGTGTCAGCCACATGGGACTTATCATGCTTGCGATTTTTGCCCTGAATGTGGAAGGAATCCAGGGGGGTGTCTATCAAATGCTCAACCATGGGTTGAGTACGGGTGCGCTGTTCTTGTGTGTCGGGATCCTTTATGAAAGAGCCCACACAAGGCTCATTAAAGATTTTGGAGGTGTCAGTAAACAGATGCCTGTTTTTGCAGCCTTCTTCTTGATCTGTATGCTCTCATCGGTGGGCCTCCCGGGACTGAACGGTTTTGTTGGTGAGATCCTGTGTCTCTTCGGTATATTCCAGGCCAATAAGCTTCTGGCTATCCTCGGAGTGACGACCGTGATCCTTGCTGCGGCTTATCTCCTCTGGATGTTCCAGAGAGTGATGCATGGTCCCATCACCAATGACAGAGTCAATAATTTCAAAGATCTTAATAAAAGAGAGATCGCCTATCTCTTACCCATCATTATTATGATGTTCTGGATGGGTATTTACCCTCAGCCATTCCTGAGGAAGATGGATGCGTC
>CAZXJE010000227.1:0-1391 GCA_964640835.1 uncultured Eubacteriales bacterium | reverse complement strand
TATTTAGCATACATTTCGATAATTTTCCTGATGATTTGTGGCTTTTTTTGTGTCCAATCTTGGGGGAAGAATTTTTCTTATTTCAACAACCATCTCTATCTTGATAACTTCGCTCTTTTCTTATCTTTTATTTTGATCATTGCCACGATTTTGGTGATCCTCATTTCCATGAAATATCTCTCTCTCCAGAATATGAACATCGGAGAGTATTATGCTCTTCTCCTTCTAGCGCTATCCGGAATGCTGATCATGGTGTCATCCAGCGACCTTATCGTGATCTTTTTGGGATTGGAAATCCTTTCCATGTCCAGTTATACACTTGCAGGGCTTAAGCGTGATGATCAAAAATCATCGGAAGCGGCTCTTAAATATTTTCTGTTGGGAAGTTTCGCTTCGGCTTTTCTCGTATATGGATTGGCACTTCTCTATGGGGTCTCCAACTCCACTAGCATTGCTGCGATTATCAAACATTTTCAAACTGATTCGAGCCTGAGCTTCATGGCATATGCGGGATTGGGTTTGGTCATCGTAGGATTCGGCTTTAAGATCGCTGTCGTTCCTTTTCATATGTGGACTCCCGATGTCTATCAAGGCGCACCCACTCCTATCACAGCATTCTTTTCGATCGGACCTAAGGCCGTTGGTTTTGCCGTTCTTGTAAGGTTACTGTATCCATTTTGGCATGTCGCTTTTAATTCAGAAATTATATTCTCTCTCCTCTGGATCATAAGTGCTCTCACCATGATCATCGGAAATCTCGTCGCTCTTAGGCAGACAAACATCAAGAGGATGCTGGCCTACTCCAGTATTGCCCATGCCGGATACTTGATGGTGGCCATCCTATCGCAAGATACCAGCAGCCTTCTGTTTTATTTTGTGGTCTATCTGTTTATGAACATCGGTGCATTTGCAGCTGTTATCGCTTTAGGGAAACAAGATAAGGAATATCTTGAGCTCGATGACTATGCGGGGATTGGTTTTAAATACCCATGGATCGGAGCCACATTTACAGTGTTTTTATTCTCTTTAGCAGGATTCCCTCCAACTGGCGGATTTCTCGCCAAATTTTATGTATTCTCCGCCGCAGTCAGAGAAGGCCTTGTGTTTCTGGTTGTCATCGGAGTTTTGGCAAGCCTCGTTTCTGTGTATTATTACTTGCGTGTTATCGTCTATATGTACATGCGCGAACCCACTCATGAAGTGGACATCAACCTTGAGAATCCTGCCATATTCCTGGTACTCTTCCTCTGTCTTTATGGCGTTCTTCAACTGGGTATTTTCCCAGGGAATATCCTCCTTATCATCAAGCAGGCAGTGAGCTCTATCGCCTTCCTCTAAGGGGACAGGCTACTTTTTTAATTACCTCTGGAAAAAGTAGCCTGTCCCCTTTT
>CAZXJE010000226.1:0-5678 GCA_964640835.1 uncultured Eubacteriales bacterium | reverse complement strand
TTTGCCTGCGGAGGTGACCAAAATGACCTATTCCATTTCCGATTTCCTGAAAAAGATTCAAGCCTTCAAGAAAGTTGATTTGATCCATTTACCGACGCCTCTCCAAAAGCTGGAAAACCTGTCCGAGGAGCTGGGGGGGCCAGATATCTACATGAAACGCGATGACTTGACAGGCTTGGCCTTTGGCGGAAATAAGTCGCGCAAACTTGAATTCATCATTCAAGATGTTTTGGAAAAAGGGTCGGATGTCATCATTACATGGGCAAGTTTGCAGTCGAACTGGTGTCTTCAGACTGCTGCAGCTGCCCGGAAATTTGGCCTTACTCCTGTATTGGTGTTGTTCAAGACCTATGATCTCCCCGAGGAATATGATGGGAACCTGTTACTTGATTACATCCTTAAAGCCGACATCAAGATCAGAGAGGCGGAAACGGGGAAGGTCGTCAAACAGGAGGATGTCGACGAGGTCCTGCAAGAGGTCGTTTTTGAAGTCAAAGAGTGGGGACACACACCCTATGTTGCTCCTATCGGAGGGTCTATGGTCTCGGGCTCTATGGACAAACCTTTAGGAGCGATCGGCTATGCTAATGCCTATGCAGAGATGTTGGAACAAACCGAATCTATGGGCTTCCAGCCGGACTATGTCGTACACGCTACGGGATCGGGAGGGACACAAGCAGGATTGGCTGTTGGAGCAAGGGCCCTCACACCCAACACCCAGGTTTTAGGCATCAGTGTTTCGGAAGATAAGGAAACATTCAGCCAGGATGTCTTCACGATCGCTCAGGATACGATGAAGGCCTTGGATGTGGACATCGATCTGAACAAAGAAGGGGACATCCATGTTTTGGATGAGTATTTGGAAGAGGGGTATGGGATCCTCACCAAAGATGTTTCAGAAACGATCCGCCAAGTTTCTGTCAAAGAAGGGATTTTCCTGGACCCAGTGTACACGGGAAAAGCCATGACAGCTCTGTTTGATCTTGTCAAAAACGGAACTATCAAAAAAGAGGACAAAGTGGTGTTTTTCCATACCGGGGGAACGGCAGCTCTTTTTCCGAATAAGCACAAATTAACATCGTTTTTAGAATAAAAGCAGCATCTTAAGATTAAGCATTAATCAGAATAGATTATCAGAGATCAGAAACTTTTGAAAATTAGGCAATAAATAGTACATCGCAAGATGATACGAGAGTGCAGAGACAAATGGATTTCAACATGAAATGGCCCCAGTTCAACGAAGTCCTCAAGGCTAGAAGCCTGCTATCGGGCCTTTTGCCCAGAACCCCGCTCTATTCTTACCCACAGTTGAATCAACTCCTGGATGCAAAGATCTTTATCAAGCATGAGAACTATCTTCCCACCGGGGCATTCAAGGTGCGAGGTGGGATCAACCTCATTTCTCATCTGGACAGAGAAGAGAAGGAGCGCGGAGTGGTGACAGCATCCACAGGGAATCATGCCCAATCCATAGCCTATGCATCCAAACTCTTCCGAGTTCCTGTGACCATCGTGATGCCGGAAAAGTCCAATCCGGGCAAAGTCAAGGCCGTCAAAAGCCTGGGCGCGAACATTATTTTTTTTGGTGAGATATTTGATGAATCCAGAGAATATGCTGAAAAAATCGCAGGGGAAAGGGGAGCACGCTTCATTCATCCAGCGAATGAGCCGCATTTGATCGCTGGTGTGGCCACTTATGTTTTAGAGATATTTGAGGACCTGCCCGATCTCGATGTGATTGTCGTCCCTGTTGGCGGTGGGAGTGGGGCTTCCGGCTGTTGCCTCGTCAAGGAGGCGGTGAATCCAAAAGTCGAAATTATCGCTGTTCAAGCTGAAAAAGCACCTGCAGCCTGCCTATCCTGGAAAACAGGGAAGATCGTCAAGGATAAGATGGAAACAGCAGCCGAAGGATTAGCGACTCAGACCGGCTATGAATTGACGCAAGAGATCCTGAGAACGTGTCTGGCAGATTTTATTCTGGTTTCCGAAGACGAGATGGTACAGGCTATTCTCCTGATCCTGGAACACGTCAGGAATATGGCAGAAGATGCCGGAGCTGCACCACTCGCTGCAGCCTTAAAGATAAAGGAACGACTCCAAGGGAAAAAAGTAGTACTAATCCTAACTGGCGGTAACATCTCCATGCCCCGCCTCAAACAAATTCTTACATAGGCGTATTATTTCCGTGTCGAGTCGAGATACTTGAGAAATTCGGACTCTGTCGAAAGAAACAACCAGGTATTTTTATCTATGATGGTTCTGTATGTCTCGAGTGTCTTCATGAATTGGTAGAATTCCACGTCGAGATTGTAGGCATCCGCATAGATCTTAACCGCTTCCGCATCCGCTTTTCCTTGGATTTCTTGAGATATTTTATAAGCCTCTGACGTAATCCTCTTCAATTCCCGTTCTTTTTGTCCGCGGATTTCAGCGCTTTTCCCATCTCCTTCAGAACGGTACTTGGCCGCTATTCTCTGTCTTTCTGCGATCATACGGTCAAAAACCTTTCTCTGAACCTCCTCCACATAGTTCACTCTTTTTATCCGTACATCTCTGAGCTCGATGCCGAATTCCGGAGTGATTTCCGAAGATCTTTCCAGGATGATCTGGGTGATTTTTTCTCGTCCCATCTCGACCTCTTGTGGGGCTGCTTCCGTGTCCAGTATCTCCGCTGTTTCTTCTGAGACATCAAACTTTCTGTTTGTTACACGGACGACCTCGAACAAATCATAATTTGCGATGGCATTCCTGGTTTCTCCATCTATGATGTCATCTAACCTGGAGTGTGCTCCTCTTTCATCGCGGACTCTCTGGAAAAAGACTAAGGGATTACTGATTCCCCAGCGGGCATAGGTGTCAACCCATATGTACTTTTTATCCTTGGTGACGATCTGATTGGCATCGCCGTCCCATTCAAGCCAACGTTTCTCAAAATAGTTGGCTTTTTGGATAAAAGGTGTCTTAATGTGAAGCCCAGGGTTTGTGATTGCATCTCCGATAGGTTCCCCGAATTGTGTAATAATGACTTGGTTTGTTTCTGATACTTTATAGATCGCATCTGCTAGGATGATGAGGACGGCAAAGGCAATAATGACCAAAATAACAGTTCTGGTTTGTTTAGTCATTTTTCACCTCCTGTCCGAAATTCAACAGGGGCAATATACTTTCCAATCCTTTATCGAAGATGATCTTCTTGTTGATTTTGGGGAGCACCTCATTTATGGCCTCGAGATAAAGCCTCTTTCGAGTCACCAACGGGGCACGGGAGTACTCTCTGTAGATGGCCCTGAATCGTGTGGCATCTCCCTGGGCATTGTTTATCCTCTCAGTCGCGTATCCCTCTGCGCCTCTGATCATCTGTTCAGCAACACCTTGGGCCTTGGGAACCTCCTGGTTGTATTCCGACCATGCTTCATTGATTTTTCTCTCTCTCTCCTGTTGGGATTCATTCACTTCATTGAATGACGGCTTGACGGGATCCGGAGGATTGACGTCCTGGAAGATGAGCTGAAGGACTTCGATACCGATTTCATAAAGGTCACACAGGAGCTGGAGCTCTTCCTTGGCCTCGAGAGCGATCCTCGATCTTCCTATGGTGATTACTTCATCAACTGTGCTGTCTCCGACAATCTTTCTGACAACTGCTTCGTTCATGTAGTGAAACGTGCTGTCCACATCGCGGATCTTGAACAGATAATTATAGGGATTTTTGATCTTGTATTGAACGATCCATTCTGCCACAACAACATTCAAATCCCCAGTGAGCATTGTGGCCTCTCTTACTGTATCCGGTGATGTCCGGTATTCTGTCTGTATTCCCGGCCTTGTCGTCCTAAATCCGAATTCCATCTTGAGTTGTCTCTGGACAGGAAGTTTAGTCAATTCTTCGATCCCCAGGGGAAGCTTGAGATGAAGTCCTGGATTAGTGGTTCGTACATACTTGCCAAACCTCTGGATGATGCCCGCCTCTTCCGCGCCGATCTGGTAGAAAGAGCCCGCCAAGAGGATGAGGACGATAACCCCCGCAATAATAAGCTTGATGATGCCTGGATTGATTTTTGGAAGTTTTATTTCCATAGATGGAAAATCATTACTCATACTTACCTCCTTTTGTATTGGTATGTGCACTCATGGTAACACAGAAAATATTTATATGAAAGCAACTCCACAAAACTGTGGTTCTGCTGTCTTTTATATCTATCTAGTATACGTTTTTCTCCCCGGTTTTATTCTATCTGGATTATTCATAAAAACTGCCGATACTTTTCACAAAAAATTCTTCTTATTCTTATTATCGGCATTTTTTACACTCTTAACTTGATCAAGAGACCGGATTAGAGAACTCTCGTATTTAACGGTGTCTCGATTTTAGTCGATTGTAGATAGGAGCGTATTCTCAAGAGTAGAAAGAGACGCGTGATAGAAATTCATCTTTGATGAATCCAGGACCTTCATGTTTTTCATTCCTGTTCCGGTAACAACCAGGACAACTTTATCTGTATCTTTGAATGTGTTTGTTTTCGACATTTGGAGGAAACCCGCTAGGGTTGTCGCTGAGGCAGGCAGACAAAAGATGCCTTCTTTTTCTGCCAGCATTTTCTGGGCTGAAAGGATATCTGTATCGGAAACAGCCAGTATGGAACCTTTGTTCTCTCTGATCATATTGAGGATCATGTTCCCCCCAGGAGGATCGGGATTGGTTATGGCCTGGGCTACTGTGTTCGCTTTTTCGATCCGCTTGACTCTAGATGCATCAGAACGAAAAGCCTTAGCGATAGGCGAGCATCCTTCGGCCTGGACACCGATGAATGTCGGTATCTTTTCTATAAATCCCTCTTGTTTTAACTCTGAATAAGCTCTTACGAGTCCGATCAGATGCCCCCCTGAACTCACGGGCGCAAAAATGTAATCAGGCGGCTGATTGTCCAACTGAAGAAAGATCTCCAGCCCGATAACTTTATAGCCCTCGATACGGAAAGGATCTACGGAATTCATGAAGTAGATGCCGTGTTTGCGCCCAAGCTCAAAACTCTTATAGGTGAGCTCTCCGTAATCTCCTGCCACTTTGATCATGACAGGGCCGTATATCCCGCATGAGAGCAGTTTTTCAGTCGAGATGTCTTCCTTGATAAAAACAAAGGTCTTTCTCTTGGCTTTGGCTCCATAAGCGGCTGTGGAGGATGCCATATTGCCCGTCGAAACAGTCCCTATTCTATCGATATGCAGAGAGACAGCCTTTTGAATGGCGACGGCCGTTCCTCTGTCTTTAAAGCTTCCTGTAGGATTGAATGATTCGTCCTTCACATACATATAAGGCACATGGCATTCTTCGCTTATCCGTCTGAGCTTCACTAGAGGACTGTTTCCTTCTCCCAACAAGAGGGAGTGATCGACCTTATCGAACGGGAGAAAGTCTAAAAAGATTTCCAAGGTATGAGTTTGATCTTTATGGATCATTCTCTTTTTTTCCGGATAGTGATAGAGAAGAGGCTCCTTACAATCCGGGCAGAATGTGTTAAAGACGTCTACTGGAAATATTTTGTCACATGCCAGGCATTCAAATTGTTCTTTCATTTTTTTGCCATCCTTCATATCGAGCCTCTATCATAATCAATCTTCTCACAAAAATAAATCAGCTCTCGTAATCAGTTCCATATCCGTGATGAATGATATACGAG
>CAZXJE010000225.1:0-5711 GCA_964640835.1 uncultured Eubacteriales bacterium | reverse complement strand
CGTAAATATCAATGTGATTTACGTGAAGAATAATGTAAATGCTTGATATCGCATTAGTTATAATGAGTATCGACATTTTTTATAAATAATTCAGAAAAAAGGAGTGCATGCATGAATAAAAAAGTCATCATAATGGGCGCCGCAGGGCGTGATTTTCACAATTTTAATACGAATTTCCGCGATAATTCCGATTATGAAGTGGTCGCCTTTACGGCTACTCAAATCCCTAACATCGAGGGTAGAGTTTATCCCGCTGAGCTTGCAGGGAGTTTATATCCAAACGGCATCCCCATTGAAGACGAATCAGAGCTCGAGACTTTAATAAGCAGATATGGAGTCAACGAGGTTGTGTTCTCATACAGCGATGTCCCTTACTCATATGTCATGAACCGCTCCTCTATTGTCAACAATGCAGGAGCATCCTTCCGGCTCATGGGATTGGCGGAAACTTGGGTTCAATCCACCAAACCCGTTGTCTCGATCTGTGCCATCCGGACGGGTTGCGGTAAGAGCCAGACAACGCGCCGGGTTGCGGAGATTCTCATCGAACGCGGGAAAAAAGTTGTCGCCATCCGGCACCCTATGCCTTACGGTGATCTTGTTAAACAACGCGTCCAACGGTTCGCAACGCTTGCAGACCTGGACCTCCATGAGTGTACGATCGAGGAGCGAGAGGAGTATGAACCCCATATCGAGCGTGGTGTCATTGTTTTCGCAGGCGTCGATTATGAGGCCATTCTGCGCGAAGCAGAAAAAGAAGCTGATATCATTCTCTGGGACGGCGGAAATAACGATTTCTCCTTCTATAAGCCTGATATCTACATCACTGTGCTCGACCCACACCGCCCCGGACACGAAACGAGTTATTATCCAGGTGAGGTCAACCTGCGAGCGGCAGATGTTCTTGTCGTCAATAAAGTGGACTCTGCCGATCCTGCAAATGTCGAAAAAGTCATTGCGACTGCAAAAAAAATAAATCCAGGGGCTATGATCATAAAAGCAGAATCAACGCTGACTGTTGAAGACCCGTCCTTGATCAAGGGTAAAAGAGTGCTTGTCGTGGAAGATGGCCCCACACTCACACATGGAGAGATGAAATACGGAGCCGGTGTCGTTGCTGCTCAGAGGCATGGCGCTGCTGAATTTGTAGACCCCAGGCCGTATGTCGTTGGGACGATCGCAGAGACCTTTCAAAAATATCCTAATATCGGCATCTTGCTTCCGGCTATGGGATACGGTGAGCAACAAGTCAAAGACCTTGAGGCCACAATCAACGCAACCCCATGTGATTCGGTTATCATCGGCACCCCGATCGACCTGAGACGAGTGTGCAACATTCAAAAACCATCCACACGCGTCATGTATGAGCTGAAAGAAATCGGTGAACCCACACTCGTGGATGTACTCAGTAACATATGAGGAAAAAATGGCCTACAACCTGAGAAACCGTAACTTCTTGAAGCTTTTGGATTTTACTCCCGAAGAAATTCGGTTTTTGTTAGACCTGTCACTGGACCTGAAAAAGACCAAATATTCGGGCACAGAGCAGCCCAGATTGAAAGGAAAAAACATCGCCCTCATTTTTGAAAAAGCCTCAACACGAACACGATGTGCTTTCGAAACAGCGGCTTTTGATCAAGGAGCAAATGTGACCTATCTCGGCCCAACAGGGTCCCAGATCGGTGCAAAGGAATCCATGAAGGACACGGCGAGGGTTTTGGGACGGATGTACGATGGCATTGAATACCGCGGTTTTGGACAAGACAGAGTGGAAGAGCTCGGGGAATACGCCAACGTGCCTGTCTGGAATGGGCTGACGACTGAATTTCATCCCACTCAGGTTCTTGCCGACCTTTTAACGATGATGGAGCATTCATACAAACCTTTGACCGAAGTGTCTTTTGCTTATCTTGGAGATGCCAGGAATAACATGGGCAATTCTTTACTAATAGGGGCTGCAAAAATGGGAATGGATTACAGGTCTGTCGCACCAGAAAGCGTACAGCCAGATGAAAAGCTCATTGAAAAGGCAAAAGAAATTGCAGGGGGAACCGGTGGGAAAATTAATATAACCGACGACATCGCAAATGGCGTCGAGGGATGCGATTTTCTCTGCACCGATGTCTGGGTTTCGATGGGAGAAGCGGAATTAGTTTGGAAAGAACGCATTGAATTGCTCAAACCCTATCAGGTGAATAAAGTGGCTATGCAAAAAACAGGCAATCCCCATGTCAAATTCATGCACTGTTTACCTGCATTCCACAATCGTGAAACAACCATCGGCGAAGACATCTATCAAAAGTTTGGGCTGGAAGCGATGGAAGTCACAGAAGACGTCTTTGAATCAGAGGCCTCGCTCGTTTTTGATGAAGCTGAGAATAGAGTGCATACGATAAAAGCGGTTATGGTTGCTACTCTAGGGTGTTAGCAACCGTTATCCTTTCCAATAGATATTCAACAAATCTTTGAGGAGTGCTGCAGCAGCACCTCGGGGATCCGATTGCCCTCCATGCACTGTTATAGCTCCCATCGAGTCCGTAAAATAAGTGATACCTTTGTTTGTGCCGTCTACATTAAATAAGGGATGGGATTTTTCGATCGCGTGTAAACCAACATCTAAAAAGACATCCGTGCCTTTCCTCTTCATGCGACCTAACAACTTTAGGGCCTTCCCCTCTTTTTTTGCAGCTTCGATCACGGACGATGAGACCGTATTAATGCCCTCCACTCTCACATCTGTGATCTTGATATCTTTATTAAAAATAGCGTTGGTGATGAGAATAAGTTTATAGGCTGTATCCCAACCTTCGATATCATTGGAAGGATCCGTTTCTGCGATCCCTTTTGCTTGAGCCTCTCTCAAGGATGTCTCGTATTCTATCCCCTCCATCATTCGTGTGAGGATATAATTTGTCGTTCCGTTGAGAATGGCTTCGATAGCCTGGATATCCGTTCCCGCTAAAGAATAGAGAGCGACGTCCAGCGTGGGGAGTGCTGCAGCCGTTGCGCCACTGATTTTCAGCTCGAGGTTCCTCTGCCTGGCCCTATCCATTAATCCGCGATAATCCCTAACAAGAGGTCCTTTGTTTGCTGTGACCACATGCCATCCGGCGTCAAAAGCCTTCCGAATATGGGTCAAGCCTGGCTCCCCGGTTTTCCCATCCGATGGAGTGCACTCGATCAGGGCCCCAGGGTTGCAGGAATGGAGGGCAATGTTCAGATCGATGTTGGGTTTCCAGGAAAAAGCATCGCTATTCGATAGCTCTTGATTGAGAATCCCCTGGACATCCTGTCCTTCGTCGGAATCGGCGAAGAGGAATGCCCCTTTGCTGTTAAAAACAGCATTAATGAAAAATTCAACGCCATAGGAGTGTTTGTTATACGACTCTTTTTCCTGGATGAGTCTTAGAAACGCTCTTCCCACATGTCCCAAACCCATAAGCACCACATTCACTTTTCTCATGCTGTTATTAAATCTAAAACTGCACTGTTCCATATAAGGATTTCACCGCAGTTTTAATTCTTGAACGCCGTACTCTCCAAATTCCTGCTCGATAGAATGTGCGATATGCTCACCAGGCTGTAATATTTTATACATGATCGGTAGCAACTCAAGCGACGAACTCATAGAGTAGAAAGGAAATCCCTTATTTTCAACGGCTTCCTTGACACTGAGTCCATCGTCCCTTTTTTCCATCCTGTTTGTGAGGCTCATAACGCAAACGACACACACTCCGGATTCTGCCAATCCTTTGAGGGTACGGAGTAAAGAACCTCCAGTTGTCGTCACATCCTCAATGACAACGACATTTCCCCGGGGCATGCCGACAAAGTATTTATCTTTGGGTTCGCCGTGGTCTTTGGGTTTTGCCCTCCCCATGGCTAGAACATGACTTCCCTTGGCATAGTTTGCAGACTGTTGGGCCCATTTGAATTGTGTGATCAAACCTAATTTTGTAGCCCCTTCGGGAACACCATAAAAGGTGTCTACTCTGAGGCCGATTGATTCAGTGAACGAAATGACAAATTCGGCCAATCGATCCGTGAGCCACACATCTTCCACAACGTTTCTCCAGTTGGCATAGAAATGCGATTTTCTCCCGGATTTCAGAGTTATGGCGTCTTCGAAAAATCCATAAACATTGTTTTCTTCGATAAATCTGTTAAATTCTTCCTGACTAAATTCGTCCATTTTTTATCCCATATTTATTTAAATATTAATTTGGCTAGACAGGATCGATCCCCTCGGATAGAGATTGAACGAAGGATCGCTTTTCCTCCTCAGTGGCTTTTTTTGTGATGATGGAATAGGATTTCCTGCAGTACCGACAGCGCACCCCTTCATCGTTTTCTCTGTAGAATTGCGGAGGTACATCTTCATTGAGCACACGCGTCACACAGTTAGAATTTCTGCACAATAGATAAACGAACTTGTCGATCACTTTTCCTTCTCTAATGTAGTTGATCGTTGGTTCTGGGGATATTTCTGCGATCGTTTTGAGTTCTCTTTCTGTGAATTCGAACAAGTCCGTTTTTAAAATCGATTTCCCGGCATTGGGCAGGTTTGCAGGAATAATCCCGGTCTCCCTGTTGATCAAGTTCAGATCAGCGACGATCCTCTGTTCAGATCCAGGCTTCAAATGGTCCACCACGACGCCATTGGCAATATTATCAATAAACTTCTTCCCCTCTTTGTTGCTCTCTTTAGCTATCCTTTTTATGCAATTGTTTCCCTGTTCAAGAACTGGATTGAGCTGCCCGCTGAACTGTATGTAACCATCATGCTTAAGCATTTCATAAAGCAATGCTTTTCTCAGGATAATACCGTTCTCTGCTTGCTGAAAAAACACCTGGCATTTATCAAAGAATACCCTGTAGTCGATCTCAGCAACCTCGCTGTTTACAGGAAGAGGATGCATGAGTTTGACATCATGGTCTTTAACTTTTTCAAGGTCGATCCTGTACTTTTGCATCATCTTGATGATGTCTTCCTGGGAGATTCCTTTCATCCGCTCCAATTGAGGTCTAGTCATGTAGTAAAACTGGACTTTTGCCATGACATCCTCGACACTCCCTTCCCTCTTTACAGTAACTCCTCTAGATTCCAATAGCGGAACAAGGTCTTCAGGCATTCCCAAAAAATCTTCAGCAGCCCATCTTATTGTGACATTTTCAAAATGGGATAAAGCCAGGCTCAACGATCGTATGGTTCTCCCGTGAGAGAGATCTCCCCCAAAACCGACATTTATGCCATCTAATGATTCATTATTGAGGAGATAGATCGTAAAAACATCGAGTAAGGCCTGTGTGGGATGCTCGTTTTTACCATCACCTCCATTGATCACAGGAATGGAGGCGACATCAGCAGCCCACTGAACAGAACCATCGAAGGGATGACGCATGACGATCACATCGAACCTGTTGGCACACACCATCATGATCGTGTCTCGAATGGTTTCCTTCTTAGTCACAGCCGTTCCCTCTATCCCTGAGAAACCGTCACTCAAACCTCCGAGCTCTCTCATCGCTGTGACGTGGCTCGTTCTCGTCCGTGTAGAGGGTTCATAAAAGAGGTAGGCCATAGACCTGTTCCGAAGCTCATTGGCTAGCTTGTATCTCTGCCCACTCTTTTCGAGGTCGTACATTATTTTTGCCTTTTGGCACAAATAAAGGATTTCCTCTCTTGTGAAATCTGTGATGGAGATGATGTC
>CAZXJE010000224.1:0-5717 GCA_964640835.1 uncultured Eubacteriales bacterium | reverse complement strand
TCTCATCACATGGATCCACATGTCGACATTGTTCTTCCGCATGGCTTCAGGCAGGACGATGTCGAACTTTTCCCGGCGAATCCGATTATTCCATTCCTTCAGATCGTACTTTTCCTGAGCCTGCTGACTGGTCATTTCCGCATCAGTCGGTATGGAATGAGCCGTTGCAACATTGAACAGGCCCAAAAACATGCATAAAGAAAAGATTACACAAAAAACTTTTCGAATAGACATTACTAGCCTCCTTTTTGGATAAATCAATTGAATAAAAGACGGAACAGGAAATAAAGCCCCACAGAAAACACCCCGGCCGCAGGGACGGAAATGACCCAGGCGTAAAATATCTTTTTGATAACGGCCAGGTTTATCGCGGAAATCCCTCCCGCCAATCCAACCCCGATAATATTACCAACGGCAACATGAGTAGTGGATACCGGCATACCGAGCCGGGAACAGAGCAAAACGGTGATCGCTGTCCCGAATTCAGCGCTAAATCCTCGGGTGGGGGTAATGACGGTGATCTTCTCCCCTACTGTCTCCATAACACCCCTTCCCCATACGTAGGCACCAACAGCCAATCCTACTCCCCCGGCTAAGAGAAGCCACAGCGGGATTGATACATCCTGCGTCACCTGACTGGTATGGATCACAGCTACGATCGCGGCAACGGGGCCTATGGCATTAGCTACATCATTAGCCCCATGAGAAAAAGCTTTAAAGCAGGCAGCCAACACCTGAAGCGGACTGGCCAGCTGTTCGACCTGAGAATAAGGGTCTGTATCCTTTTCTTTATACTGTCGCATCAGTACCGATCCGACAACAAATCCAACCAGACCAACCAGCAGAGAGATTAGAGTCGCCTCCAGAAAAGGAAGATCAAGATGAAGGTTTTTTAATCCCTTATAGATAATCGCTAATGTCAGGACAAAGAAAACGATCCCCACAAAATAAGGACCGAGTCTCCGTGTCTTCTTTATCGGCTCAGAAGAGCTCAAAATGTAATTTTTGATGCTCGTAAAAATAACAAAGGAAATGACACCACCGAACACCGGTGAAATGATCCAGCTCAACACGACATATCCCACGACTGTCCAATTGATCGCGCTCACCCCTACACTCACCAAACCAAAACCGAGCACTCCGCCGATTATGGCATGGGTAGTTGAGACCGGCAGATGGAGAAGAGTCGCAATGTTGACCCAGAGAGCAGACCCGGCTACGGCTGCCAACATCCCAAACATAAAAAGATTCGGAGAGTCGACGAAATGGACAGGATCCACCAATCCTTTACGGATGGTGTTGGCGACATGGGCGCCGACCAGAACCGCTCCAAGAACATCGAACACGGCGGCGATCATCACGGCCCGTTTTATGGTTAGCGCCCCCGATGCCACCGATGTGGCCATGGAATTTGCGACATCATTGGCGCCGATGTTGATCGCACTATAGAGACCGATGGCAACGGCCAGAATAAGAATGATTAGACCGGTCTCCAAATATATATCCTGTTATTTAAATTCCGTCTGAACTGTTTTATTCATGCAGCATGATCCGAAGCTGATCTCCGGTATTTTCAGCATGATTGGCTAAATTTCCCAATTCCCGAAAAATATTCATCCACATCATGACCGAAACAGGGTCCAGTTGGTCTTCCAGCGAAAACATCTTTTGTGCGGCTCGCATCTGGGCTTTGTCAGCCTCCCACTCCTTGACTTTTATCTTCTCGATCATTTCCATAACTTTGTGTGCTTCTGCACCCCCGAAAGATGTCTCAGCCAGAAGCTTTATCTCACTCGAAACCTTCATGGTCAGATCAAATGCTTCAAGAACCTCATCGACCAGGTCTTGAAGCTCCTTCTTCAGTTCGGCTGGAACTTTCATCCGTCTCATGGCTAACAGCCCAGCCAAATCTTCTGTCGCATCGGCAATATTGTCCTGCTCTTTCAGAAACCTGAGAATATCCCCTCTGGCTACTGGTAAAAAAATCCCCTTTGGCAGATTGATCCTGATCTCTTTTTTCATCAGGTCAGCTTCGTGTTCAGCTTTGAAGATCAGCTTGGCGATCGCGATGACCTCTTCAAAATCTTCATCGACAAACGCTCGCATGAGCGGCTGGATGAGGTCGACACATTTTTTGACTTTGCACATGTGCTGGTAAAGCGGTTCAAAGGGAGATTTCCCGAATAATTTGCTGATAATACTCATGTTTGCCTCCGTTCAAAATGGGGCGGATTAAGATTAAATCACATTCTATTTGAGATGACTCGACAAATCAAAGGATTATTAATCCCAATGAGGATCAGGAGGATTATTTCATTTGGGCTGAAAGCCGATGCGGTCAACGGGATTGACCACACTGGTTGTGATATTGCGCAAGTGAGAGTTGATTCGCTTGAGCCAACGAGTATAAAGGACCAACGCAGCCGCATCTCCGGGCTTGATACTCTTATCTCTTTCCTTGACCACATCTGTTACTATTTCATCACAAGCATCGTTTATCCAAGCATATTTCTCTAATAGTTCAAGAGCAAAATTTGCATCCGCCTCTTTGAAACATTTCTTCGTTTGGATGAAGTTGTCGCCTAATCCTTCTTCGATGCGGGAGATTGTTTCCTCGAATTCTCCTCCATGGAGCTTGCCGGGATGATCGAGAGCAAGCTCAACCATATTCTTGGCATAATCTCCGATGCGCTCTATATCGATGATGATGCTGATCAAAATTAATCCCGAGGGTAAATCCACAGGTCCTATAACAACCAGGTGATTGATGACCATTCGTCGGACCTCGCGCTCGTAGCTGTTGACCTTTTTGTCCGTCTCTTTTATCCCGAGGTCGATCTCGCTGTCTTCCCTTTGCCGCAGGGATTCCTTAGCTTCCTTAAACATTGCCTGGGTGATATCCAGCATCTCAAAAGACCGCTGATAAGCACGGTTCATCAATGTATCCTTTTTAAAGATCGTGAGCCATTTTTTAAACATAAAAAACTCTCCTCATTTCGAAATAAAAATCAGTGCTATCGGTATGATAAAAAAGACGATAATGACATACAGAATTGGTATGGCTTTTTTTCTCACAGCGAGCCCTGCGAATTTTTCGGCCAAGGTTATGGGAACAATCTTGAATGGCCACCAGACGAAAATGCCCGACAAATTAAACAATAGATGTGAAAAAGCTACTGTAACCGCTGCCAGATTCCCCGTCACCAAAGCAGCCAGGATGGCTGTTACTGTGGTCCCAACGTTAGCGCCCAGAGTATAGGGGAAAATTTGCATCAAGGTCAAGACTCCTGCGCCCGCTAAGGGGACAGCTAAGGAGGTTGTTATCGAGCTGCTCTGAACCATAGCTGTTAACAATAAGCCCACAAGAAAAGCCCGTAAGGCAGTCTTAAAGAGATAGCGGTCAAACCATCCCTCGGCCTTTTGGACGACTAGAACTTTTAAAGATTTCACCATTCTTGTGAGGGCCACCAGCAGAAGAATGAGGGACAGCACAAAAAGAATCCAGAGATAATCTCCAACCAATTTCTTCAAGACTTCCACAAGAGGTTTGGTCGAAGCTTTGACCGGACTCAAAAAGTTTAAGCCACCGATGTTCTGGAATTTTTCTCCCATGAATGTGGCCGCATGCCCCAGGAAATTTGTGAAATACTGCAACGGAAATAAAACCAGAACAGCCAAGACATTGAAGAAATCATGTACGATGGCTGCAGAAAACGCCAGCTTGAACTCTATACTGCGTCTTATCTGTGTGAGGGAGACCAGGATATTCGTGACCGAAGTGCCGATGTTGGCTCCCATGATGATGGGGATAGCATTGCCTACGTTTAAAGCACCGCCGGCAACGAGCCCTACAACAATAGACGTCGTGAACGAAGAAGACTGGACGATGGAAGTCGAAAGGACCCCAACGAATAGGCCGACCAAAGGATTGGTTGTTGTAGTGATCAGGGCTTCGGCCAACCCCTGACCGAGCATCTTAAGAGAGGTTCCCATTAGCTCGATACTAAAAAGAAACAGATATAAAAAACAAAGAAGGAAAAGGAAATTAAACAGAGTGATGTGACGCTGATAAAAGTCTTTCACAAATTGCATTTGAATCCGCTATCTAGAGAGAGAATAAATTCTACTCGCCCTCAAATCGCTTATATCATAGAGCACAATTCGAGTCAAAATATATCGCGGAGAAAGAATGGAATCCTCCCCGTTTAGTAGTTGTGTGAAAAAAAATGATGAACGATGTGGAGAATATGTAACCGAGTTTAGAAGCTGTATCTCACGCCCAGGGCGACGTGATCGCTCGTTAAGACAGGACGGATGGTAAGAGTGTCTTTCAGTTTGCTTTTATGTAATACAGGGATGAAATAGCCGACCAAAGCGCCCGTAATATACCCTATTAAAATATCCGTGAAAAAATGATTCCCTGAATCTACCCTTAAAAAGCCTGTTAAAACGGGATATACAATGGCTGAAATCCAGATAACGAATTTTGAGTCAGGGTTGGAGAGGTAATCGGAAAAAACCTTGGCAACAAAGAAGGACATGGCAGCTGTTGTTGATGTGTGTCCCGAATAAAATGAGAGTTTTGCATTCACAGTTGTTTTTTCACTGAGGGGTGTACTCTCAGCATAACAGTAAGGCCGGATCCTTTGAGTGAGGACTTTGGCCATATGATTCAATCCCAATTGGAAGACAAACACCTCTCCTGCCATAACCGCCAAAGTCCCCATATCCTTTCTTGTCCCTTCGTGAGCGAAAAAGGTGATTGGTAAAAATACCGAACCATACAGCAGCAAATCTGCCGCTGGCATTTCTTGTTTCCTTGTGATCATAAACCGGTCGAAGGCATTGACATCCATCGGATCTAACAAAGCCACTTCTTCCTCTGTGAGCGGATCCATATTGTTCCTGAGGATCAGGCTAACACCCAGCATGGCGCCTCCTGCACCAAAGACAGCCAATTCTTTTGCTAGATCGAGAGAATAGGGAGATATTCTCACATCTTCATTTTGAATGATTTTGTGATTTTGATATTTTTTGTCTAACCTGAATTCCTCTGAAGAGACGACCTGCCCAAACCCTCCATTACAGATTAACAGCATTGCAAAAATGGAGAATATTTTCATTCTTTAGTTCGCGTTAAATGATGTTTAAAGAATTTCTTTTTTAATGCTAAACAATATATAGAGGCAAAACATCAAAGTCAATTTCTCTGTGTACATGATAAAGGGAATTTAAGTGCATGGATTTTTTGCATATGAGACGCCGCCACTCTAGCGTAATTGCCATGCGGCTACGAATACATTGTGAATTATGTAAACAGGAATAATGCTATCCCTCTGTCCCCTTATTTACTTAATTTGCAAATTACTGGATCTATGCCTCGTCTTTGGCCTTAATCCTCATGAATATGCCTGTTACTTTTTCGTTAAGATTGTTGAAGTTTGCATTGAGTAAGCGGAGTTCCTTGGCGATCTCTAGAAGGAGTTCATCGCCTTTTTTGTCTTTAAGGTCTTCAAAGCCAGTGATCATTTTGGCCCCCGATTTTTTTCTCATATTATACGCAGGTCAGAATAAAACTTCATTATTATTCAGGAATTTTTTTTGTTGGAAGAGTTAAGGTTAATGAGGTAGGGCCACAGCAAGTTATTAATAACAACAGAATAGTCTCAATATTATGCCAAATTGAGGTGCTTAGAAGGCTGATTTTGCCCCTAAAA
>CAZXJE010000223.1:0-5724 GCA_964640835.1 uncultured Eubacteriales bacterium | reverse complement strand
GGAGGCGGTGGGGGAGGAGCGAGGAATGCACTGTACACTTCCACTTGGGGAACATCAGAGGGATTCAGAAGAGGAACTATGATCATAGCTGCACCGACGGCCACGAAGAAAAGAAAAGAGACGAGGAATGCGATGGTTTTTCTGCCAAATCCTTTTTCCGCAATGAAAAAGGAATCTGCAAACATTTCTGGAATTTTCTCTTTTACCTTCGGCTTTGTGTTTTCAGCCATTTTGTCTTACCTCTTGTTTAAATTATTTCCTCGGATAAAAGATGAGTATAAACAAAAACAAACCTTTTGACAAGCCAAAAAATCATTTTCCCATGCCTTTTTTCGGTTTGAAGAATTTTTTCCAGAAGAAGAGCATCGAACAGGATTGGTAGATCGAAGAGTAGGTTCCAACAATGACTCCGATCATCATCGTAAATGCAAAATCGTTGATGACCTTGCCCCCGAAAAAGAACAGCGCAGCTACGGTAAAGAAAGTCGTTCCAGACGTGATGATTGTTCTGCTGAGGGTCTGGTTGATGCTTGCATTCAGTAACTGCTCAAACTCTTTTTTCCTGAGAATCTTGAGGTTATCGCGCACTCTATCAAAAATAACGATCGTATCATTCAAAGAATATCCGACAATAGTCAGGATCGCTGCGATCACAGGCAGGTTGATCTCTCTGTTCGTCAGAGAAAAAAGACCGATGGTGACCAGAACATCATGCGTGAGGGTAAAGATCGCTGCGACGCCGTAAGCAAATTTGAACCGTATTCCAATGTAGATGAGCATCCCGATCAAAGCCCAGACAGTCGCTTGAGTCGCTTTTCGTCGGAGGTCGAATCCGACCTGGGGGCCCACAGATTCTCTGCTCAGGACCGCTAATCGGCTAAGGATCGTCTTGGCTTGGAGGGATCGGACGATGTCGCTGCGGATGCCGATCTCTTGTTCGATCTGTTCATAACCGGCGATGATGCCGTTTGCCACGCGGAAAACCATGATCCGTCGCGCAGAATCTTCGGCCTCATCCGGAAAGTCTGTTGCGATCAGCCGCGAGAGAACTCCTTCATCGACACTATTCAGGTCGATCTTTCCGCTATCAAGGGCTGTCTTCTCATCCTCTCCACGCAGTACATCCACAACTCTCTGACTCATGATCTCATGGGCCTCGATGTCCTGATCACGCTGTTCGTCTTCTGTCGCTTGCATCGTGCGGATCATATACTCTGTTTGTGTGTCACCCACTGCTTGGATCTTACTTGCCCCAAGATCGGCCATGGCTAGTGCTTGTCTGATATCTGAGACAGGAATGTGTTCACTGAATTTGATACGGACCAGAGCTCCCCCAGCAAAATCTATCCCTGCGGTAAGGCCTTTTCCAAAATTGATATTGAGGAGGCCTATGATAATGATGATCGCAGAAAAACCCAGAGCAATATACTTGTACTTCATAAAGTCAAAGTTGGGTTTCTTGAATATCTGCATCTTATATGCTCAATTTATCTCTTTTTTTCCGCTTCGAGTAAGAGATGTCAAAAACCAACCTCGAAACAAATATCGCTGTAAACATGCTCGCGGTAATTCCGATGATAAGGGTGACTGCAAACCCTCGAATGGGGCCTGTTCCGAATTGGAAGAGAAAGATGGCGGCGATGATGGTTGTTACATTGGCATCCAAGATCGTCCGGTATGCCCGGGAAAATCCTGACGAGATCGAACTGAGGACACTTTTTCCCTGGGAGAGTTCTTCTCTGATGCGTTCGAAGACAAGCACATTGGCATCCACTGCCATACCGATAGTCAAAATGATACCGGCTATTCCAGGCAGCGTGAGGCTCGCGTGGAAATAGGCCAGGGCTCCCATAAGGATGATCACGTTAAACATAAGAGCGATGACCGCGTTCACTCCGGCCAATCTGTAATAGAAAACCATAAAAACAAGAATGAGTATGAGGGCTATAATGATGGAAGTCAGACCCTTTCGGATGGAGTCGGCCCCAAGGGAGGGCCCGATGGTCCGTTCCTCCAGGTATTTGATATCTGCGGGCATGGCCCCAGCTCTCAAGACCAGAGCCAAGTCATCAGCCTCCTCGATCGTATATCCTCCTCGGATGATCCCGCTTCCTGTTGTGATCCGGTCCTCGATAACGGGAGCAGATTGCACGCGGCCATCCAGAATTATGGCCAGGTTCTCGCCCTGGTGATCCGTTGTGGTTTTGCCGAACCTTCGCGATCCATCTGGATCCAGAGTGAAAGATACGGCAGGACTGTTCCATTGATCGATCGACCGGCGCGCCATCCGGATATCTTGGCCAGTGACACTCGCTACTCTGCTGAGGAGGTAATATCCTCCTTGGGTTCTTTTCGGGTCCCCTTTGACGACCTGCATGTCTTCTGGAACAAGACCTCCGTGTGGTTCGAGAAGGGCTTCTTCCGTAGGAGCAGGGCCTCCCGTAACCAGTTTCCATTCGAGAAGAGCTGTGGTTTTCAGGATGTTCTTCACCCGCTCTGGATTGTCCACTCCCGGAAGTTCCACAATGATGCGGTCCCCTCCAGCCCCTCCTTGTCTCTGAATCGTGGGCTCTGTGAGACCGAGCTCATCTACGCGGTTCCAGATCGTCTCTTCAGATTGTCGAACCGCCTGATCGCGAAGATAGAAAGAGACGTTCGATTTTATGTCGAGGACAAAATTAGCTCCAACAACGGAATAATCCCATTCTGTGTAAGATTCATCCAGCAGATCGCGGAGTTCTCGTTCTCTCTGAACGTCAAAGTTCTGGATGGTGAATCGCCCAACCCGGTCTTCACTTTTAGATATCCTCTCGTAGGTCAAGTTCTCTTTTTTCAACTGTTCTTGGAGGCGAAGGATCTCGTTGTCTGTTTCCGCATTAATAGCATCATCGGTCACAACCTGCAGCACTAAATGCATCCCTCCTGAAAGGTCTAGTCCCAGAGGGATCTTACTCGGGGGGTAGGCGAGATAGATGGACAGTGCGAGGACGGCCAATACAACAAAGAGTCTCCACTGTATGTTTTTTTTCATCGATATGATTCTATTTTCGAATTCCTTTAAACTTTACACCTACCTCAGAATCCAGAATTCTTGATTATTTTTCGTCTTTCTTTTGTCCTAGAATTGCTGCAACAGCGGTTTTGGTGATGTCAATCTTGACATTGGAGGAGATCTTGATCTCTATTCGGTCCTCCTTCGTCCCCATCACCGTACCGTATATGCCCCCGCTCGTGACAATTTTATCACCCGCTTTGAGTTGACCCACCATCTCCTGGTGCTTTTTCTGTTTTTTGCGTGAGGGCATGATGATGAGCAGATAGAAGATTACGAATACCAAGATAAACGGAACAAGCGCTGTGATGAAACTTCCTTGACCGCTTCCGGCCGGGGCTTGTTCACTGAAAGTCATAAGTGTTGCAAAGATCATACGCTGTCGTCCTCTGTGTTGATATCTATCAACTTTTTTTTCAAATTGTTATACAAATTATTTTGGATAGCTTGCCTAATTTTTTCGAAGATGTCAAGATAAAAATGCAGGTTGTGGATGGTGTTCAATATGGCAGAGGTGATCTCGTTTCTCTCGTAAAGATGCCGCAGGTAGGCTCTGGAAAAGTGAGTGCAGGTGTAGCAGGAGCAATTCCTGTCGAGAGGACGCTCGTCCGTCTCGTATTTCTTGTTTTTAATAACGAGTTTTCCTTGGCTGGTAAAGATCGTTCCGTTCCTGGCATTGCGTGTTGGTAAGACGCAGTCAAAAAAATCGACACCCCTTTCTACAGCTTCTAGTATGTCCTTGATGTATCCGATTCCCATAAGGTAGCGAGGCTTCTCTTTGGGGAGTAGGGCGTTGGATTTCTCCACGATCTCCATGAATTGGGATTTAGGCTCACCTATCCCGAGACCTCCCAGCGCATAACCGTCGAAGTCCATGGCCATCAATTCTTCGGTGCTCTTTTTCCTTAACTCCCAATCCACACTTCCCTGTGTGATGCCCCAGAGGAGCTGGGAGGAATCCCGCGTGAGAAAGTGTTTTTTAGAGCGTTCGGCCCAGTGAGAGGTGAGCTCTACGGCATTTCGCATGTCCTCTTTGGATGAAGGATAGGGAAGGAAATAATCCAAAGCCATCATGATGTCTGTCCCTAAATAATACTGGATGTCAACGACATCCTCGGGTGTTAAAAAGATCTTGGTCCCGTCAAGATGTGAGGCGAATTGAACACCCGACCTTTTGACTTTGACCAGAGGAGTGAGACTGTAGATCTGGAATCCTCCGCTGTCTGAGAGAATGGGTTTGTCCCAGGAGATAAAAGAATGGATTCCCCCCATCTCGCTTATCGTTTCCAGACCGGGGCGGAGATAAAGATGGTATGCGTTGATGAGTATGAGGTCAGCGCCCAAATCTTTAACGAGATTGTGCGGCAGCGCCTTGACAGCACCCTGACTTGCGACCGGTGCAAAAGCGGGAGTTCGAATATCCCCGTGGGCAGTCTTGATTATCCCTGATCGTGCCGACGTATCCTTATCTCTGGCTGTGATCTTGAAAGATTTCTTCATTTTCCGCTCGTTTCGTTTGTCTTGTGGTCACTTCGAAAAACGAAAGTAAATGACGTCTCCGTCCCGTACCGTGTAGTCTTTCCCTTCGAGGCGGATGGCAGCGTTTTCTTTGGCGGTTTGGAATGACCCAAAGTTGCAAAGCTCCTCCCAGGCGATAACCTCAGCCCGGATAAATCCTTTCTCGATATCCGAGTGGATAATGCCTGCCGCATGCAAAGCAGGCGTACCCTTTGGGATCGTCCACGCTTTGACTTCTTCTTTCCCGATGGAAAAAAAAGTGATCACGTTCAGGAGGTTGTAGGAAGATTTTAAAAACTTGGGTGCGCTGAGCTCTTTGAATCCGTATTCCTCCAGGAATATATCTTTTTCCTCCTCATCGAGTTCGAGAATCTCCATTTCGATCCTTCCACATAATGCGAGGGTGGCGATCCCTTTTTGGCCCGATGAAAAGATCTTTTCCGGAGTTTCGATGAGGGCGATGTCTTTCTCGTCCACGTTAATCATATGGAATAGAGGCTTTTGACTCAGAAAAGCAAAGCTTCGGAAAAGCTTTTCTTCTGCAGGGGCTAGGCTGAGCTCACGGATGGCTTTTCCCTCCTCGAGGCTTGTATGAAGCGAGGTGAACCATCCCATCTCCCTTTCTCCGTCAGGATTCTTCGCACCTTTGAGTTCTTTTTTGATTTTTTCCATCCGGGACTCGACCGATAGGAGATCGGCCAGGATGATCTCTTCTTCCATAGTCCGGATATCTTCAGCGGCATCGATCTTGCCTTTGTGATGTGGGATGCTCTTATCGACAAAGGCACGGACGACATGGGCCAGCCCGTCGGCTTTTCTCAAATAGCTCAGATAGGATTCATTTTTCACCTCGCCGTATGAGATCCCTGCCAGGTCGATGTAGTCCACTGTTGCTGGCTTCTTCTCTTTGTCGGAGTAAAGGTTCGATATCTTGTCCAATCTATGGTCGGGAACAGGGCAGGTCCTGAGGTTCGGTTCTTTTTTCCCTGTTTCGTACGCTTGGACCTCGATCTTGGCGCCAGTGAGTAGATTGAATAGAGTGGTCTTGCCTGTTTTGGGATAGCCGAATATCGTAAAATTCATACCTTTAACATAGTCTGTAAAACGTGAAACGTCAAACGTAAAACGATTCGCAAACAGAGATGTAGAGTAAG
>CAZXJE010000222.1:0-5727 GCA_964640835.1 uncultured Eubacteriales bacterium | reverse complement strand
TGAGAGCACTGATTTGATCCATGATTTTGTCCTTCATGGGATTATAAAGGCTAGGAAATAAGAAAAGGAGCGTAAACATGCGAAAAGCGGGATATTTCCTTTTATGGGTGATTATTTTTTTAGCTCCAGGGCGTCTTTTTTTCGCCCAAGACAAGGTGGTTTTGACTCTCGAGAAGAGCATCGAGCTGGCCCTCTCTCAGAATCCTTACCATTTAGCGTCTGAAGAACGTGTGGATGCGGCCGAGCAGTATGTGAGAGAAGCCGTCGCAGGCTTTCTCCCCTCCCTCAACTCAACAGGAATCGCCAATCTCGATGAGAAATTGTTCGAGCTGGAATTTCCATCGTTCATTCCCGGGCAGCCACCGGAGAAAGTAAAAGTAGACTTTACAAGAGACTACCAGTTCGCATTGAACCTATCCATCCCCCTTTACACAGGAGGGAGGCTGACTGCGGGTTACAAGAGTGCCAAGTATAACCTCAAATCCACACAGGAATCTGTTCGCCAATCTGAGCACCTCACGGTTTTTAACACCAAAGCGACGTTTTACGGATGTCTGCTCGCCCAGGAATTCGTGAGAGTCGCTGAACAGGCTGTAAAGGATGCCGAAGACCTCCACAAGAATGTGAAAAGCCAGTATGAGGTGGGTCTTGCATCTCAGTTTGACTTATTGCGATCGGAAGTGAGAGTGGTCAACTTCAAGCCTCAGTTGATCCAGGCCAAGAACAATTTCGAGGTCATGAAGCTCAACTTGAAGACTCTTATAGGAATGGACATTTCGATACCCATTGAGATCCAGGGGAACCTCTCTTACGAGTCCATCGAACCCGATATGGTAAAGAGCATTGGATTAGCCATCCAGAACAGGCCTGAGATCCTTCAATTGGAGTACCAAAAAAGGATAGCGGAAGAAATGTGGAAGATGGCAAGGGCCGAGCGTCTTCCCACTCTGGCTATATCGGGCACATTCAATTTCTGGGCAGACCGGTTGGCGATCACAGGTAATACCTGGCAGGATTACTACAACGTGAACCTTGTCCTGACGTTGCCCATATTCAACGGTTTTGGCCCAGCTGCACGCCAGGCCCAGGCCAAGTCAGCAGTCAAAGAGATCGAGCTGACGTTGAAGGGATTGAAAGATGGGGTCAAGTTCGAGGTCAGTCAAGCCATTCTGAAAATTGAGGAAGCCAGGGAATCCTTGTTCTCCCAAGAAAAAAATGTCGAACAGGCTGAGGAGAGCCTGCGGATCGCCAACTTGAATTACACTGAGGGAATGATCACAGTGCTCGATGTGAGTGCCGCACAAACAGCTCTCAATCAGGCCAGAGTCAATTATTCCCAGGCTGTATATGATTTTTTTGTGGCCGTGGCTGATTTTGAGAAGTCTTTAGGCGTCAAAAAAAGTGAGATAGATCCAGACATCTTAATGAAACAAAAACAGGTCACTTCCTATGGAGGGGTCAAATGACTAAGAAAAAACTAAAACATACGGGATTAGCTGCTGTCCTTCTTTTTTCTTTCCTCTGCTGCCGATCTCAAGAGCCAGAGGAAATTCAGGAAGAGAGTTTTGGTGCGGCTCTGGTGACTGTCTTTAAAGTCAGAAAACAGAGAATTTCAGAAAAACTGGTCTTTACCGGAGTTATCGAGGCTTGGCAGACGATGAACATCATGCCTGAGATCGGTGGAAGGATCGCGAAGATCTATGTCGAAGAGGGAGTCAGGGTTCAAAAGGGACAGCTCCTTGCCGAAATGGACACACGAGCAGCGCGTCTTCAGCTGGAACAAGCAGAGGCAGTTGTGGCCGTGGCCCAAGCCAATTACAATGATGCAGAAAAGAATATGGAGCGCATGGAACGGTTGATCAGGGAGAATGCCGTATCTGAGCAACAGTATGAGAAGATCAAACTGGCTTTCGAGTCTGCAGATGCGCAGCTCAACCAGGCACAAGCTGCTCTGAATCTGTCCAGATATAGCCTCGATGTGTCCATAATGGAAGCCCCGTTCAGCGGGGTGGTGGCTTCGAAAAATGCCGAAGTCGGCGATGTGATCAACCCGATGATGGGTGGTTTTTCTCCCAACAGCGGAGTTGTCACGCTGATGGATTTTTCGCGAGTCAAAATAGAGGTCGATGTCTCCCATCAAGATGTAGTCCGTATTAAAAAAGGACAGCCGGCGTCCATGGCAGTATCGGCGTTCCAAGGGCGCTCTTTTCCCGGGCGTGTATCGGTTGTGAATGTGACCGCAGATCCCATGACCAAAAAGTTTCACGTGGAGGTTGCCGCGGAAAATCCCGATCTTCTTCTCAGGCCCAACACTTTCGGGGAGATTATGATCGAAGTGAGTTCTCATGAAGATGCACTTGTGGTCCCCCAGAATGCGATCCTGGAAAACAAATATGTGTTTGTCGTGAATGAAGACAATACGGTCAGAAGACAGGAGGTGAGTTTAGGTCTTGAGAATACGGATATGGCTGAGATCCTCAGCGGCGTTCAATTCGGAGACAGGATCGTCGTGGAAGGGAGTTATGGTCTAGACGACGGGACCAAAATCGAGATCAAAGAGGTTCTCCAATGAAAATACCTGAATTTTCCGTAAACAGAAAAGTCACGACAGCCATGCTGGCCATGATCTTGGTGGTCCTGGGTTCGCTCGCTTTTACAAGGCTGGGGCTGGACCTTTTCCCAGACCTTGAATTTCCCACGGTATCCGTGATCACGATCTACAGCGGGGCCTCTTCCGAGGACATCGAGAACACGGTTACGAGGCCTCTGGAGCAGGTCATAAACTCTGTCAACCGGGTGAAGAAGGTGAATTCGATAACATCCGAAGGGTATTCGGTCATCATGGTGGAATTCGAATGGGGGACAAACCTCGATTTTGCGGCACAGGATATCAGAGACCAAATCGGGCTTTATGAGAGTTATCTTCCCGATGATGTGGGTGATCCTCTCGTCGTGAAGTTCAGTTTTGCCATGTGGCCGGTTCTTTTTGGCGGCATTACAGCTGACCGGCCCACTGTTGAGTTAAAGGATATGATCGAGGACGAGGTTGCGCCAAGGTTGGAACGCATCGATGGCGTAGCCTCCGTGCAGGTGTATTCCACGGAAGTCAGGGAGATCCTTGTAAACATCGATAGGGGAGGTCTCGAATCCAGGAATCTTTCTTTAGATCAGGTTTTAGTCGCCCTTAGGATGGAGAATCTGAATCTTCCCGCAGGCCATGTTATCGAAAGACACACAGACATCTTGGTGAGGACGATCGGAGAGTTCGAGAGTATCGATGATATCAGGAACACCATAGTTGGAGCGACTCAAACAGGCCAACCTATCTACATGAGCGATGTGGCGGAAGTGAATGATGGGCTGAAAGAAACCCGATATATTTCGCGGATACAAAAGGAGAAGGGAGTCATCTATATGGTCAGCAAGCGATCGGGAGCCAACACGGTCATCACAGCTGAGGCGGTAAAAAAAGAATTGGCAAGGATCCAGGAAACACTCCCTCCGGATGTTCAGTTTTTCCCGTTTATGGATCAGTCGGATATGATCCAGCAGGTTATCCGGAGAACAGGAAATAATGCTCTTGTAGGTGGAATTCTGGCGATCTTCTTTATCTTTATTTTTTTGCGGAATTGGCGGCCGACACTGACGATCGGTTTAGCGATCCCCCTCTCTATCATTACGACTTTTATCGCTCTCTATGCAGCGGGTTATACTCTGAACCTCCTGACCATGGGTGGATTAGCCTTGGGGGTCGGGATGCTTGTGGATAATGCAGTCGTGGTCATCGAGAATATTTTCCGTCACATCGAAGAGGGCGAGGAAAAGAACGAAGCGGCAAAAAAGGGAGCGTCTGAGGTGGGAATGGCCATCACGGCCTCCACCCTCACAACCATTGCTGTCTTTTTTCCCATGATCTTTGCCCAAGGTGTGACCGGAAAACTGACGCGTGGCCTGGCTTTGGCCATTGCCTTTTCCCTCTTTGCCTCGCTTTTTGTGGCCCTGACGATCGTTCCCCTGGTGGCTTCATTGCTGTTCAAAGCTAACGATAAACCAGGCAAGGAAGGTTATAAAAAGAGAACACAACAGTTCGTTAAAGTCCGTGATTTCTACAGAAAAACTCTCACTAAGGCTTTGCAGAAAAGAAAACTCGTCCTTGCAGTCGTTTTAGGATTTTTCTTGCTCTCCTTCGTGCTGATGCCTTTCCTCGGGACCGAATTTATGCCTGCTATGGACCGGGATATGCTCATTCTTAAGGTAAAAATGCCGGTCGGGACCTCACTCGCTGAAACAAACCGGGTAGTAACAATGGCTGAAGAATTGTTGGATGCACAGCCCGAGGTGAGGGTTATTTCAGCTCAGGTGGGTTCAGCAGCAGAGGAAGACCCGCAAGATACGGCAAGCGGATTCTCCAACTCGGGCACCCATGAAGGGATTCTCTGGGTAGGCCTTATCAAACAAACCGAGAGAGAGCTTTCCGACCAAGAGATCATGGAGCGGGTCCGGGGCCGGCTACCCAAGCTCAAGAATGTCAAGTTTGAGGCTCTGGATATGAGCACGATGATGACAGGTGGCTCCCAGTTTCCTGTGGAGATCAAGATATTCGGGAAAGACCTCGATCTCTTGAAGGATATCGCTGATGACATGGTCGGTAGGGTCAATGATGTGGAAGGCCTCAGGGATGTGACTCATTCCATGTCTGAGGGAAAGCCAGAGTATCACATCCGCATCAACCGCGAGAAAGCTTCAAGGTTGGGATTGATGGTCAACCAACTGGCCAACACCGTGCAGACAGCGTCACTGGGAAAGATCGCGACGCGGTATAGAGAGGGAAATGAAGAGGTCGACATCAGAGTCCGTTTTGATCGAAGGTACAGAGACACTCTCGAAGACATCAAAGACATTCCCATAGTCACACCCAATAACTCCACGATCCGGCTGGACCAGGTGGCAACGATCACAAGGGGTGAAGGACAGATCCAGATCACACGGGAGAACCAGGCGCGCCAGATCACTGTCTCGGCAAACATTGCGGGAAGAGACCTGGGCAGTGTTGTGCGCGATATCAAAACAAGGATCGTGGGGATAGAGAAGGGGCTGCCCTCCGGATACTTTATAGAATTTGGAGGCCAGTATGCGGATATGCAGGATGCGTTCATCATCATGGCTGGAGCATTCCTTCTCGCCACACTTCTGGTGTACATGATCATGGCCTCTCAGTTCGAATCCTTTAAACACCCCTTGATCATCATGTTCACCATTCCCCTCGCTTTGATAGGCGTGGTAGTGGCGTTGCTCATCACGGGAAAACCTGTGAGCCTTCCGATTCTCATCGGATTTGTTATGCTCGGAGGGATCGCCGTGAACAACGGGATCGTGATGGTGGATTACATCAATCAATTGAAGCGAAGAGGAGTGGAGAAGAAAGAAGCCATACTTCAGGCATCTTCGGTCCGTTTGCGTCCTGTTTTGATCACAGCTCTGACAACAGTCCTGGGGATGCTGCCCATGGCTATTGACGTTTCGCAAGGATCTGAGATGAGGGCGCCCATGGCGATCACCGTTATCGGTGGGCTGATCGCAACAACGTTCCTCACTCTTTATGTGATCCCAATCATCTACAGCCTTTTTGACCGCGTTTCCTTCAAAGTCAAAAAGGTGTAGGGTCCGTTCCCCGAACGGACCGAAAATAGGGACTGGCTCGTTTTTCCGGCAGGAAAAAGGTGCCTG
>CAZXJE010000221.1:0-5755 GCA_964640835.1 uncultured Eubacteriales bacterium | reverse complement strand
GGCGAGGCGGATTTTCGAACAAATTCTCGAGAATAAAATCTGGGCGTCGTTCGGACACATCGCTGCTGAGGCGGATTTCGTCCGGGAGTTCAGCGAATAGGAACCCAGCCCGTCTGATTCGTAGTCAGAAAGGTGTTCCTACGTATTTAAGGTGAGCTGATAATGATTTGTGTTTGAAATATTATTCAGACGTCAATCCCCATCTTGCGCATTAGGAGAAGGGCGTTGAAGCTCTCGCATTTGCCGCTTTTGAGCTTGAAATCGAAGAGGAGTTTGTCATCTTTGACAGTACCATCAAAGTGAAAGTTTTTGATCTTTTCAGGAAATTCCTCTTCCAGCTTGGTTAATTCAAGGTCGTGTGTGGCAACAAAACCGTTGGATCCGCTTGTACAGAGCTGTCTGAGCAAGGCAAGGGCGCCTGCCTGGCGATCAAGAGCATTCGTTCCCTTTAGCATCTCATCGAGTAGAAAAAACACTGTCTCGTGTTTAGCAACCCCATCAACAACCATTTTGAGCCGTTGAAGCTCGGCGTAGAAGAGCGAGAGATTTTTGTCCAAAGAATCACTGACTTTTAGATTCGTATACAGCTTGGCCGGGGATATCACACATGTCTCCGCACACACAGGAGCACCTGCCAGCGCCAGTACAATATTGACGCCGACAGTCTTGAGAAGAGTGCTTTTTCCAGACATGTTCGGCCCGGTTATAATCCAAATCTCACCCGTTCCGTCCATGTTTACATGATTGCAAACTCTCTTGTCTTCGGGGATCAAAAGATGTCCTAGATTTTGTGCCTTAAACGTAAATCCTGATGTATTCATTTCCGGCATGGCCCACCCAGGATGATTGAAGTACAGGCTGGCAAAGCTGGAAAGAGCTTCAAAACGGCCGATCGCGTCGAACCAATCCGGCACATGTGGGGCAATTTTGACTTTCCATTTCTCGATCCTGTATGTCCAGTGGAGGTCCCAGAAGAAGAGATTATTGAATATGGGGTGAAAGAATCCATTTCGCCGAAGTTCCAAATATCCGACAAGGGACGATAACTTTGAAATATATAAAGATGCCGGCCTTTTGTTTGTATAAAGGGTATTTTTGATTCTGCTCAGCATTACACATGAAAAATCAGCTTTTTCGATATCAGCGATAATCTGGGAGTAATTTCTCAGGATGTGTGAATTTCTTGTTGCCATTAGGTATATCCTTGTCAGTTTATCACGCATTTGTCTGTTGAGAACGTATTGAACGGCGATTGGCAATAAAATAACCGGCCATGGGAAGCCCGCGAAAATGAGCCCGATAAATCCCAAACTGATAAAAGGCATTAGATGAATAAAGAGGATCAATCGCTTTTTTGGGAGTATAAAGAGGGGTTCGTCGATGAGGTTTGCTATGGCTTTAAGACTTTCCAGTGAATGGTCGACCAATTGGCCGTGCGCTTGAACATTTTGTCTGAGGTCGATCTTCTCGCTTAATTCAGATACAGCTTTTTGTCTTTCTTTTATCTGTGTTGTGTCGGTTTTGGAAAGGGGATTTTCCAGCCACTCTGCAAGGCTACGCCATCCCGCTCCTGTCTTTGCCCGGTTGATAAAGTGGAAAACACCTCGTTGACTAAAAAAATCCAGATCATAACTGTAGGGATGATCTGGGTCCTGGAACAGCTCGCCAAAGTTATCATCAGGAAATTCATGGTTGAGAGATCGAATCTCATCCTTGTTTATGGATTGAAGAGATTCGATGAAGGTTCTCTTCCTGATGAAGTTTTCATGGATAATGGCTATTACTGTGAAAAAAACAGCCATCGCGATGAGCCCGATTAAATGGTTGGGTGTGTAGGCCATAGCGGCCAGATAAAACACGATGATAAAACCGATGGCAAGTGCAAGCTTCACAAAGGAAAGGGCTGTTTCTACGCTCCTTATGCTTTTTATCTTCGACTTGTATTGATCAATTCTTTTCCTGTAAATTTCTTTAAGATTTTTCTCGTTCATTTTTTTTCAGACCTAATAATCCTATTCTGGGGCCGGATATTTTATTTTAATTCGGGGGACAGCATACGTAATTCAGAAGGAAGTATAACACTTCTGAACATATGCTGATATGGAATTAAGTATGCTGTCCCCATATTTTTAGAGAAGCAGTCGCCGCTCGTCCTTGACCACATTCAGCACAATGTGGGTGATCGTTCGTTCCACATATTTTTGATTAAGGATATATTTGATAAATGTGTTTAAGTCTTCCCTATCTTTAAAACGAGCACATACAAATGAATCCCACTCTCCAGTGACATCATAGATCGCGAACACATGGGGATCTTCAGCGATCTTTTCTTGAGTTTGAATGAGCTTGCCATTAGAAATGCGAATAGCGATTATTGCCGTCAAGTCATACCCGAAATACTTCGAATCGAGGACCGGGATGTATCCCTTAATGGCACCCGCCTCTTCGAGTTTCTTAACTTTATCTATAACCGCTGGGGCGGATATCCCGATATTCTTGGCAATTTCCCGAAAACTCTTTCTCGAATTCTGATTGAGGGCTCTTATAATCTTTTTTTCCGCATCATCAGCCATATTGCCTCCTTTCAATTGTAAGATATTATATGTCCAAACCATACATTTGTCAAGGTTTTGCCAATTATTTCTTGACATTTATAATATTTTATACTATATTTCATAACTATTCGCGCTAAACAAAATATACAGAGGGAGAAAAACAAAATCTGCAAGGCACAAAACAATCCAAAGCAGAGGTTTTGACTTGGAGTCATAGTGAGATGAGCTGGAAAGAATATTTAATGGAACGCGCTCGTAAAACAGCGAACCGGAGAAAACGGACATACGGCATTGAGCCCGCACCTCATGTGGGGGATCTTCTCATGCAGGAATCCCCTTCCTTGAGTTTTCGTGAAACACGGCGGTTGCTCTCCTATATTCTCTTCAAATCTCCGCAGCGCCGGCTGGAACTGCTGTGGAAGTATATCACAGACAAGGACACTCCTGTGCGGAGGCAGCAGATAGAGTCTTTGGCACAAGACCTTCGCCCGCATCTTAGCGAAGATTGCCGTGTGGCCATAAACTACTTTGAGCGGAGGAATTACAGCAGGGATCTGGCTCGTGTCCCCGCATTTATGGAAAAAATTCTCCACCACACAACTCCGTCTCTAGTCGTCCAGCCAAGAACTGAGAAGGACATCTCTTCAATCCTCGCATACTGCAACTCAAAAGGAATAGCAGTATTTCCAAGAGGATCAGGCTCATTCGCTTTTGGCGGTGCTGTCCCCACGCGGAACGGGATCGTTGTGGATCTTTCCCCGATGATGGCCGTTCTTGAAGTCGACCCAAAAAACCAGCTTGTTCGCGTGCAATCAGGTGCTCGTTGGGCAGATGTGGCAACTCATCTTGAATCCTATGGTTTAGTTCCTCAAACTACTCCCACCAGCCGGTTTTCCACTGTGGCCGGATGGATCTCCACAGGAGGGATGGGCTTGGACAGTTATGCATATGGGAGCGTTCATGAATCTATCATTTCTGTCCGTGTTGCCAAACCAGATGGCTCAATAGAGAAACTGAACACAGAAGACGAATCCATAAAAGACCTGTTTGGAACAGAAGGACAGTTCGGTATCCTTACAGAAATCACGCTGCGTGTCCGGCCCAAACCCGGACATAACGGAGCTCTTTTGCTCACATTCGACGATCCGGGACAAGCATTCGAATTTATTGATGAGCTCACCAACGGGAATCTTCAGCCATCACATGTTGTCTTTTTTGACGGTAAATACTTAAAACGGGAAAACATCCTTTTTGCAGAGCAAACCCAGCTCAAAGATCCCATAGTCCCAGAAAATGATTCGGTTCTTCTTCATTTCGACACACCGGAAAACGAGCAAAAATTCATGTCTTTTTTTTATGGAAATTCAAATTCCGTTTCGGAAAATGGGGTGGCTGCCCGCTATCTATGGGCTGACCGGTATTTCCCTCTCAAAGCCCAGCGCATCGGTCCCGGCCTTCTAGGGTCAGAAGTTGTTATCCCCAGGAAAAAGATATTGAAATATATCAAAAAGGTCGAGAAACTGGCACGGCATTTCAACATCAAACCTACTGTCGAAGTAATCGTCTGCGGTAAAAATCAGTCACATATCTATGACGGGGAATCGATATCGAAGAATGGGGGATTTTACTCTTATCTGCTCATCGTTTCTTTCAGCTGTGATTATTCCAGGACTGTTCACTATGTTTTAAGCCTTCTGTTCATTCAGCTGCTGGTCAGGATGGCAGTGCGCTACGGAGGAGCCCCTTATGGAGTTGGCATCTGGAATACTCCCTTTATCTCCAGCAAATATAACCGGAGTCAACTGAACAGGCTCAGGCAAAAAAAACATGAGATCGATCCTGAGGACATATTGAATCCAAATAAATTTTTTAAGATCAAAGGACGATTTTTCAGTATCCCATCGCTTTTCCTCCACCCGGTAATTTTCCGTCCGGTATTGGCTTTATCACACTTATTTGCACCGATTCTAGGATTGATTGCCAGGCTCACCGGGCCAGAGCCGCAAAGCCGGTGGGACATCCCCACAAAAGAAGGCAACCACAGTGAAGACCTGTTGCACCAGAGTGCTGAACGGTGCACATCATGCGGCGCGTGTATCTCCGTCTGCCCGGCCTACCATATTACCGAAGACGAACTGGTCACCGGCAGGACAAAATTACGGATGGCAGAGGCAATGAAAAAAGGCGTGGGACTCAATCAAGAAGAGGCACATGCACCCTTCCAGTGCCTTCACTGCGGTTTGTGCGAGGAGGTCTGCCAGACTCATTTGCCGCTCCGCGATTGTTATCTCGTGCTTGAGGGCTTGCTGGAGGATCGATTCGGGTCTCCCGCTGAAACCGTGAAGAGCTTTGTCGAAAAACTGGACACTCGCCGGGAGTTCATAAAGGACATTTTTGGCCTGGATCTACCGGACTGGTCGCCAGAGGATAAACTGTCCAGAGTTCCGGTTGTCGATAGACCAGAAGATGGAGGAAAGGAATGACTCATCCTAAACGCCTTTCACCTATTCCGACTCCTTCACGCTACTCCATCGTGACTCCTTATCGTATCCTCCGCGGCGACCGGTGTATTAACTGCGGCACCTGTATCGAAGCATGTATTTATGACTGTCATTACCGCTCAGAGGATGATCCACGAAAAATGGCCGACCCGAAAGAAAACTGCTGCCGCAATTGTTTTGCCTGCATCAACTGCTGTCCGCGGGAAGCGTTGAGCATGCAGATGAGCGAGGAATTTCTAGCATTGGGAGATCACACATACACTCCAGACAGAATCCGTTCGATCTCAGAGCAAGCAGAACAAGGAAAGATCCCGGTCAGCGGTGCCGGTTACCGGGGATATTTTGACGGGAACTATTACGATAATATCTGGACTGATATGTCCGAGATCGTGCGTCCCACACGTGATGGAATCCACGGTAGAGAACATATTTCAACAAACGTAGCACTTGGGCAGATGGCAAGAGACCTTTGTGGGATGGTGTTCGATGAAGGGGGCAACCTCAAGTCCCAAATCCCCCTCAACCGGGAGATCCCTATTCCCATAATTTTTGGACTCATGCCCTTATTTCCAGGGCATACGGCAATCTCAGCTTTAGCATTGGCTGCGAGCAAGCTGACAACCTATCTCACGATCCCAGCAAAAAACGCCACCGAAGAGCTGAAGGATTATTACAGCCATCTTCTCATTCAATTAGGAC
>CAZXJE010000220.1:0-5767 GCA_964640835.1 uncultured Eubacteriales bacterium | reverse complement strand
CGGGCTCATAACCCGGAGGTCGCTGGTTCAAATCCAGCCCCCGCTACCAATCCCTTTTCCCCTGTTTCCCCAGAAAAACAACAGCTTTCCCACAGCATTTCAGTATTCTCTTGTTTTAGCAACCGTACGCAATAGCGAGCAAATTTAGGCATTTCGTGTGACACCTGTGTGACATGGGGAGAGGTCTATATAAAATTACAATTGACTCCTCCCTGACTCCTTGATAACATTTTTCCTACCAAACATGTGTAAACAAGGGGTCAGCAATGGCAATCAAATGTCCTAAATGTCACCATGAGAATCCGGATGATACTATCTATTGTGGTAAATGTACCACACCTTTAAAATCCACTGGAGAGATATCGGTGACCAAAACTTTGATCACCCCAAAGGAAAGCCTGCAGAAAGGAAGCACTGTTGCAGGAAGATACACGATCATCGAAGAGCTGGGCCGTGGGGGAATGGGGGTTGTTTATAAGGCCGAGGATGCTAAGCTTAGAAGAACCGTGGCGCTCAAGTTCCTGCCGCCAGAGCTGACCCATATCCCGGAGTTTCACGAGCGGTTCACGCGCGAGGCCCAGGCGGCCGCAGCCCTCTCCCATCCGAATATCTGCGTCGTCCATGAGATCGGAGAGGGCGAGGACCGGTCCTTTATCGCTATGGAATATGTCGAGGGCGAAACCCTCCGGGACAGGATCCGGAAAAAAGATCTGACCACGGAAGAGGCCCTGGCCATCTCGATCCAGGTCGCGTCGGGCCTCGGGGAAGCCCACAGCAAAGGAATCGCCCACCGCGATGTCAAGAGCGCCAACATCATGGTAACACCTAAGGGCCGGGTCAAAGTCATGGACTTCGGACTGGCCAAGGTCCGCAGCGGGCTGTCGCTGACGAGGAGCCGGACAACGCTCGGCACGATCGCCTACATGTCGCCCGAGCAGGCGAAGGGGGAGCAGGTCGACGCCCAGACAGATATATGGTCGCTCGGGGTCGTCCTCTATGAGATGCTGACGGGCGAGCTTCCCTTCAAGGGGGATCACGACCAGGCCGTGATCCACGCCATCCTTCACCGGGAGCCGGCGTCCCTGAGAAAGGCCAAACCCGACGCGCCTTCTGGGCTGGAAGAAGTCATCTTCCAGGCCCTTGCCAAGAAACCGTCCGCCCGGTATCCGACCATGGAGGAATTTGCGGAGGACCTCGAAGCCGTGGCCGAAGGCCTCAAACCGCTCAAGGCCAGGCCGGCCCGGGCCGTCAAGCTGGCCGTTCTGCCGTTCGCCAACCTCAGCGGCGACCCGGACCAGGAATACCTGAGCGACGGCCTGACCCAGGAGATGATCACCGAACTGGGCCGCCTCCACCCGGAGAGCCTGAGCGTCATCGCCCGGGCCTCGGTGATGCGCTACAAGAAAGGCGACACTCCGGTGGATCAGATCGGCCAGGAACTGGGGGTGAACTATGTCCTGGAAGGCAGCACTCTGCGGGAGGCGAACCTCGTCCGGGTAAATACGGTCTTGATCCAGGTCGCCGACCAGACCCAGCTCTGGGCGGACAGCTACAAGCGGGAGTTCTCGGGTATCCTGGCCCTGCAGAGTGAAGTGGCGGAGAGCGTGGCCAAGGCGCTGTCGATTAAGCTTCTTCCGTCCGAGAAAGACCAGCTGGCCAAGGTCCGTCCCGTCGACCCCGAAGCCCACGAAGCCTATCTCAGGGGTATGTTCCATTGTATGAAAGTGACCCCGGGGGATCTGGACACAGCCGAAAAGCACTTCGACCTGGCCCTGGAGAAGGATCCCTCGTTCGCACCAGCCTACGTCGGTCGGGCCTGGGTCTGGGTCTTTCGCAACCAGGCCGGCATCACGTCGCCCGGGGAGGCGGGACCGAAGGCCAAGGCCGCGGCCCTGCGGGCGCTCGAGCTCGACGCGAATTCCGCCGATGCCCACCACGTGCTGGCTTCGGTCAGGACCTATATCGACTGGGATTGGGACGGTGCCGGGGAATTCTGGCGGCGCACGATTGAGCTCAATCCCAATGTGGCCGGCGCGCAGGGGCTCTACGCGCATTTCCTGGCGATCACGGGGCATGTCGAAGAGGCCCGGGTCCACAGCGAAAAGGCCGCCGTGCTCGACCCATTCAATCCGTTGGTCCAAAGTTGGCATGCGCAAGTTCTCTATACGCAACACCGATACGACGAGGCAATTGCGGTAGCCCATGAAGCCCAGCGGATCCACCCGGACCATCCCATCGTCGGGTTCACCCTCTGGATAATCATGCATGAAAAGAAGGGGATGGAGGAGGAGGCCTTCGAGGCCATCAAGGCCTTTATGGTCGCCATATACCAGGATCCCAGACTTGAAGCCGCGCTCGAAGAGGGTTATGCGCATGGAGGATACGCCGAGGCGATGAAGCGCGGGGCGGAGTCCCTGATCGCCCGCCTTCCCGAGGCTTTCAGTCTGCCGAACGATATCGGAAACTTTTACCTCGCGGCCGGAGAGAAGGACAAGGCCATCGAGTGGCTGGAGAAAGGTTTCGAGGTCCATGATCCGGTGTCGCCGTACCTCAGCTGTCTTCCGATATACGATGACATTCGCCCCGACCCCAGGTTTCAGGACCTGCTACGCCGGATCGGCCTTCCGGCTGATGAAAAGAAATAGGAAAGACGCCGATCCCTCCCTCCCTGAAGTTGATGATGCGAGGGAGAGGCTGGCTAGGTTGAAGGAATAACCCTGATTCTCTAAGCACTTTGATGATTGACATAACTTGTCTCCTTGTATAGATTTTGGTTTATTAGGGGGTCAACGTGCTACACGATTCCTTCTCAAGAATATTATCTGAGTATCTGCAGGAGTCAAAAAAGGACTTTGTGGGGAATTCTCTTGCATATTTCAGTAGGACTGAGGCTCCCAGCTTTATCACAAATCTTCTGGAAAACCCAGAACACTACAAACTGGTTGGTTCTCCATGACAAGGAAACTGGGCAAGTTGTCCGTGGGTTGCTGTATTCGATAAGTTGGTAACTGAAACCGCTCAGTCAGGGTACTATCCTGTGTATCTCTTTCGTGAGGATATGTCGAGACTATACTTCTCTCTCAATCAAGGTGTCACTGAGGCAAAGGAAAAGTACAAAAGCAAGGCAAAGCAAGCTCTGAGATCACGAGCGAAAGATTCTCTGAATTTCTTCTCGTGTTAGCATTTTTCCCCATTTGTCATCTATTTTATCACGGCTTGAACTGTTGTCAACATCACCCTAATAGATGCTTAGAGTAAATACCAAATCATGAGAATTTCCCTCTCCCCCACATCCGTCTATATCAGTGAGGCGTTCTTCCGGCGAAGAGCCGTCGTTTCATTTATGGGAAGCCGTGGCCTAAATAAACGGGCTTTCATGTGCCTTTCCACCGGTTTTTAAGCAAACATTGGTGTTCTTTGAAGTTATCCCAGTGAGAAGCCTCTTTACACGGTTTGGTTTTCCTTTTGTTATTCGGAGATCCACGTTAAAAATTTAACCAGATGACCTATTTTTTGAACAGTTCATCAAAATCAAAATCGATCCATTCCATGTAAGGCGCATCCCACATATCGGTCTTCAGATCATCGACAGCTATGAGAATGCGGCGTTCATTCGCCAGGAAGATAACGGAATATTCAGTAGTGCCGTGAGCCACTTGTTGCAGGAGTCGTATTGCTTCACCGCACCCCATGGATTTTCCTTGACGGGACCATGCTTCGAGCGTATGCATTCCCGTCTCATACCTCCAGAGAGAAGAAAAGGAGACCGGACTTCCCAGGGATTCATGGGGCCGGGCCGGATCGAAACCATAAACAAGATGATGGTTTGAAGCCATGATGTTTTTGGAATTGACAGGCCTGACATCCGTGGGTGTTCGTATGGCAAAACCGGTGCGGCCACCCTCATAAACAAAGGCGGGCGATTTTTGGCCCTTGTAGGGTACAGCCCAAAGGATAATCGATCCGGCTGCCGTGATACCGCCCGTTGAACAGGCAAAAGGCTTCATCATCTGGAGAACACTCTCTGGAGAAGCATCCCCGCCTTGTTTTTCGAGAATGATTCGCTGAATCCAGGAACAGGGAATGACGCTTTTAGGGATGGGTCCAGGACCAGAGGCTCCAGCGTTTTCCATGGAGTAAAGGCCTTCTTCATTGATGCCTGAAATGGTGCCGACAAAACCGGGCCACATGGTCGAGATCCAGCGTTTAAGGCCTAATTCCGAGGGATCCACCGCGTAAACGAGAAAATGACTGACCGTGACTTTTCTGACATCGCATTCCCCATCCATGTTCCTGGTAGCGATGAGGCCGCCGGTGTGGCTGCTGCCTTTCTTTTGGGATCCCCAGAAGGCGAACTGGGTACAGGACGATGGAGATGCCACTGGAGAAGCGGATCGTTTCTCAATATAAGCATTGATGGAGAAGAGGTCGGTCCGGTTAAAATCGCGTCCCAGAGCTTGCACCCGCATATCCAACCCCGATTCTTGCATGCCTTTGATGACGGCATCACACTCACTCACGAATTCGGAGGGGCAGTTGAGGTGCTCCTCGAGGAAGGGAACAAAAATGTCCTGATACCGCTTTGCCGATCTCCAGTTGTCTTCGATGATATAAAATTCAAAGAAGTCGATGATCTGTTTTCCCACAAGATAACCGTGGGCAAAGCCCCTTTCTTGTGCCGTTCCCCAGAGCTGCAAAACCGGGAGCCCTTGCATCCACCTGAGCGCTCCGTGCTCGATAACTTTATCCTCCCTTGGAAAAAGGGTGGGAACACGAAGTCTGAAATCGCAATCGGTCGCATCGTATTGGGTGAGATCGATCGGATCCCAGCGTCCACCCGGATTCAATGCGAACCATCCGAAGGATTCGGGAGGATCGAATCCTACCTCACCGTTTCCGTCGGCATCGATAAAAGCCAAAACCGAGTAGTGACCAGGATCCAGATGATCAAAAGTATATCTGCCCGGTTTTTCTAGCGTAAGACTCTGTAATGGGTCGAGATCACCATAGATATCTGCTTTGGTGAGCGGTGAGGTCCTCCCTTCAGAGGAAGCCTGCAGTTTGTACAGGTTGACAATGATGCTTCCGGAATGATCTCCTTCAAAAATCAAACGACCGGATAAGGATCTGGTGTTCGCAACGCTTTTTGCACAGCTCAAAACAAAGAGGGTCAGTAAAGCTGCGATCCATTTGTATTGTCTAATTTTTAACAATAAAATCTCCTTTTTAGAATTGGTCCAAACCCCATGTGTTTTCCACAATTTCCACCTTCTCATAACCGAAAAAAAATTATCACGATGAAGCCAGAAAGTCAACGATTGCTCTCTCTCCTCGGCTGCCATCAGGAACTCCTGCTGGAGAACACGAGGCGGAGGCGAGCGTTTAGCTGCAATCCGCTATCCTCCCGGTTTTTCTTCAGCCCGTCTCTATATCGTCAGTCCACTCAAGGACATAACGGGCAGAGTCAACAAAAAAATGCTTATTATTTTCGCGACAGAATCATCGTGTATTCTTTGTCTGTAGCATCAAACTCACCGGGTCGAGTACTAGAAGGAGATGTTCGGATTTCAATTTCATCCTTGGACAAAAACCTTATGATCCCGAAATATGTTGTCCATTCAGATCCCGGAGAGTCGCATTTTTCGAGGCATAGATCGATGGCATAAGGTTCTGAGGTAACGTTCAATTTGTATTCTCCCTTTCGGCCCACCTTCATTCCGTCATCATGGACCTCTGTCATCTCGTAATTGTTTGGGTCCTTGAAAAT
>CAZXJE010000219.1:0-5819 GCA_964640835.1 uncultured Eubacteriales bacterium | reverse complement strand
CAAACTTCATAAGAAGATAGGCGATTAGAGAAAACCGTACTAATTTTCCAATGGGGAGCAGAAAGGAGGTGATAAATAATACGTCAAAAAGGAAGGCACTATATTTACATTGGTCAATGAATAAAAACCTGGCTCTCTCACCTGCTCTGACTTTCGGGGCATGTTGAGATGTGATGGCCAAAAAAAGGAGGGTAAAATGAAGAATAAGATCCAAAGCATTGTTTTAATCTTGGCGGTAGCTTCCTTGTTTGTTATGTGTTTAGTCGTTCCCGGGCAGGCAGCTAAACTGCCGAAAGATATCCTTGTATTTGCATCGACCGACAGCATCACGACATGGGACCCTAGTGCGGCTTATTCGACAGAGTCCTCTTACATGCCAAACATCTATGAAACCCTGATTTGGGTGAGCCCTCCGGGAAGCGACAAGCCCTTTCAGCCTGGCCTTGCCGAAGACTGGCGGGTCGATGACAACGGCCTCAAGTGGACTTTTTACCTGAGAAAAGGGGTCAAGTTTCACGACGGCGGCATGCTCACCGCTCAGGCAGTGAAGGATTCCATCGAGCGAACCAAGAAAATGGGCAAGGGGGCTGCCTTCATCTTCGCTCCAGTGAAGGAAATCAAGGTCCTAAGTGACTATGCTGTCCAGTTCATCTTGAAAGAAGCAGCACCATTTGACCGAATCATCGCCTCGGCCAATGCGGCCTGGATCATCAGCCCGAAAGCGGTCAAAAACGACAGGAAGTGGTTCGATGCCGGGCATGAGGCGGGATGCGGGCCTTACGTATTGGAGAGCTGGAAGCCCGATGAGGAGATCGTTTTCAAGAAATTTGATGGCTACTGGAGAGGCTGGGAAGGGCCGCATTTCAAGCGAATCGTCGTCAAGATCATTAAGGAGGGGACCGTGGCCCAGCAGATGCTCGAGTCGGGGGTGGCTGATCTGGCAACTCGAATCCCCACAGAATCCGCGCGGACCTTTGATGCCAAACCGTGCTGCGAACGCCCGACGGGTCCAAGTTTCATGAACTACGCGATTCACCTGAACACAGCAAAATTTCCCTTCAACAATAAATTGATCAGAAAGGCTGCCTCCTATGCCATGCCGTACAAAGACATGATCGAGGTCTCCATGGGAGGGCTCGGGACTCAGGCCGTGGGACCCATCCCCAAGGGCCAGTTCGGCCATGACGAGACCCTCTTTCAATACACCCATAATCTGGACAGGGCCAAAAAGCTCATGGCAGAGGCGGGCTATCCAAACGGGCTCAAAGAGAAGGTTATCTTCACCTATGCTTCAGAAAATGTTACGGAGAAGGCCTTTGCCCCTCTGGTCAAGGAGACACTGGGTAAAATTGGCATTAATGTGGAAATCCGGCCAATGATCTGGACAGCCCAATGGGAGCTGGTCAAGGGAGATCCAGAAAAGGCTCAAGACATGGCTGCCTTGCTGTGGTGGCCCACCTTCAGCGATCCCTACGAAACGCTGTACAGCCTCTGGCATGTGGAGGAGAAGCCTTACTGGAACTTTTCCTATTACAAGGATCCCGAGTTTGACCGCACGATTCTAGAAGCCTACTCGACGCCTGACGCGAAGAAGGCCAAGGCCCTCTATGCCAAAGCCTGTAAAATGCTGGTCGAGGATGCACCTTCAATTTTTCTCTTTGACGTCGAGCGAGCGGTGTACAAGAGAGCGGAGCTTAAAGGCTATGTCATCAATCCGAATTATCCCCGGGTCCCCTTCTTTTACAACATGTACAAGGAGTAAGGCGAAGAAGGAGGTGGTGGAGAATTCTGCCACCTCCAACATTTTTGTCTATCTTGTGTTTCAAAATGTTCAGGACAATCGTTGAAGACCCTTTCTCGTGGTCCACGAGTCCTCTCCCCACTGAAACTGGGTCGTATTCTCAAAATCTGTCATTTTCTGGGGGAACTGAACACTGATGTTGCGCTATGTGATAACGCGTTTGATGTGGCTTGTTTTCGTCCTGTTGGGGCTCTGTGCCATTACCTTCACCCTTTCCAGAATTGTCCCCTCAGATCCGGCGGCGAGCTATCTGGGACCCCGCCCGAGACCGGAACAGGTTGAAAAGGTCCGGGTCCAGCTCGGTCTTGACAAACCCCTTTATGTCCAATTCGCCTACTATATGAGGGACGTGGTTCATGGGGATCTCGGTGAATCGCTTCGGACCCACCGACCTGTGCTGCAAGGCATATGGGAACATCTGCCGGCTTCCCTGGAACTGATGATTAGTGGGATTTTTATTGCACTGTTGGTTGGTATTCCCCTGGGGGTCATATCTGCCAAAAAAGAGAATACTGCCATGGACCATCTGAGCCGATTGTTTTCCGTGGCGAATGTATCGATGCCTGCCTTCTGGCTGGCCATGATTTTCCAGATTGTTTTTTTCAGATGGCTTGGGATCCTTCCAATCGTGGGCCGTATCGACACGGTGGTCAGTCTGGTGAGTCCGGTCAAGGACATCACTGGCTTCTATACCCTGGACACCTTGATCACGGGTAACTGGACAGCCCTCAGAAGCGCTCTGTCGCATCTCGTCCTTCCGTCCCTCAGTCTGGCTGCCTATTCCACGGGACTCATTGCTCGAATGACGCGATCGACTATGCTTGAGGTGCTCCGGGAAGACTACATCACCACAGCAAGAGCGATTGGGGTTTCGGAGAGAGAGATCCTTTTCATTCAGGCCTTGAGGAATGCCCTTGGCCCAACTTTGACCACAGCCGGCCTGTGCTTCGCCTATATGTTGACAGGGACCTTTTTCATAGAGCTCATCTTTGCCTGGCCTGGTCTGGGAACCTATACAACAAACGCCATCTTTCTCAACGACTATCCCGTTATTATGGGTGTCACAATAATGATGGCTATGTTTTATGTCGTGGTTAATTTGCTTGTCGATCTGCTCCTTGCTGTTGCCGATCCCCGCATACGGCTCGGATAAAGGAAATCATCATCATGGGAATTCAGAAAAACAGAAAGGGCCGGTTGAACAGAGACAGAGAGTATTGGCGGGGGATGAATCTGGTCTTGAAGAATCCCCTCACCACCTTTGGGCTGGGAGTCATTATTCTCTTGATTGCGACGGCCTTCCTTGCCCCCTGTCTGGCACCCTACCCCGACCAGGGAAGAGGCCTATCCAACCTGAAAGAAAGATTGGTGTCCCCGAACCTGAAACATCCCTTGGGAACAGACAACCTTGGCCGGGATATTTTGAGCCGTATCATTTTTGGTGCACGTATTTCACTGAAAGCAGCCATTGCCGTGGTGCTGATTGTCATTGCCATTGGCGTTCCTCTCGGATTGATCGCTGGCTATTTCGGTGGGAAGGTTGATGAAATCATCATGAGATTCGCGGATATGATCCTCGCTTTTCCATCGCTTCTTCTGGCAATTGCTATTGTGGCATCCATGGGCCCAAACCTGCTCAACGCCCTGATCGCCGTCTCTATACCCTGGTGGCCCTGGTATACGCGTCTGGTGCGGAGTCAGGTTGTTTCTCTCAAGGAGATGCAATTTGTCGAATCGGCAAGGGCCATTGGGGTATCCAATCTGCGAATCATGTTTCGTCACATTCTTCCCAACTGCCTGTCGCCAATTATTGTTCAGGCGACTTTGGATATGGGATACGTCATTCTCTTCCTTTCCTCCCTTGGTTTCCTCGGGCTGGGAACCCAACCGCCGGCGGCAGACTGGGGTGTCATGGTCAGCGATGGGCGGGAATTCTTCCTGAAACAGTGGTGGATTTCGACGTTTTCGGGAGCGGCCATTTTTGTGACGGTTTTTGCCTTTAACCTTCTCGGGGATGGGGCCCGAGAGGCTTTGGATCCCAAGATCCGGTGGAGATTTCAAAGAACGTGAGAGAGGGTCACCGGTTTGTCCGGCTCTATGGAAGTTTCGAAATCGGCCACGGACCTAAGCCAAAATAGAGAGGCTCTTTCCTGACATGACGAAAGCAAACGATACAGTGCCTGTCTTATCGATAAAGGATCTAAGAACCTATTTCTATGCCCACGAAGGGGTTGGAAAAGCGGTGGATGGAGTGAGTTATCACGTGTTTCGAGGAGAGACGCTCGGGGTAGTCGGAGAATCTGGATGCGGGAAGAGTGTCACTGCCCTTTCCATTCTGCGCCTCATCCCATCACCCCCGGGGAAAATCGTGTCAGGCGAGATTCTTTTCGAGGGCCAAAATCTTTTGGATCTTCCCTTGGATAAGATGAGGGAGATTCGTGGGAACCACATCTCCATGATTTTTCAGGAACCCATGACCTCCCTTAACCCCGTGTTCGCCATTGGCAGCCAACTGTCCAAGGTGTTTATCCTGCATCAGAATCTGTCCAAGAAAGCGGCGAAAAAGCGATCCATAGAGATGCTCGAAGCTTGTGAAATCCCTTCCCCTGAAAGAATCATGAGAGAATACCCCCATCAGTTGAGTGGTGGCATGCGGCAACGCGCCATGATTGCCATGGCTCTCGGTTGCAACCCCGAAGTGTTGATTGCTGATGAACCCACGACCGCCCTGGACGTCACCATTCAGGCCCAGATACTTGACCTCATTCTCCGGTTGAAAAGCGAATTTGGAATGGCCATGATTTTGATCACCCACAATCTGGGGATCGTTGCAAAGGCTGCCCGGCGGGTTGTTGTAATGTATGCTGGAGAAAAAGTCGAGGAGGCCGATGTCTCTTCTCTGTTCGAAAGACCCCGCCATCCTTACACCATTGCGCTGATGAACTCGATACCTGTCCTCGGACGGTCTGAAAAATTTCTGGAAGAAATCAAGGGGGTTGTTCCAACCCCATATCGGTCGATTCCGGGGTGCAAATTCGCAGACCGATGTCCCGAGGCGATGGAGCGCTGTCAAAGGGAAAGACCTCAGCTCAAAGAAACAGGGAAAGGGCACCTGGTTGCCTGTTTCCATTGAATCAAAAATGAAAGATGTTCTCCTAGAAGTAAAAAATCTGGTCAAACACTTTGCCCTGAAGAAAACAAGGCTCTTTCAGGAGGCTCGTTTCGTCTTTGCCGTCAATGGAATCAGCTTCTACATGAAGAAGGGGGAAACCTTAGGGCTGGTCGGTGAATCGGGATGCGGAAAGACCACTACGGGCCGGGCCATCTTGCGGCTCATCAAACCCACTTCTGGCGTCGTCAGCTTCGAAGGTCGAGACGTTGCCAGGTTTAAGGATCGGGAGCTAAAGGCCTTTCGCCGAAAGGCCCAAATCATTTTTCAGGACCCTTTTGCTTCTCTCAATCCTCGAATGACCGTCGGTGCTATAGTTGAGGAGCCGCTCCTTGTTCACGGCATCGGCACCAGGGCTGAAAGAAGAGGCATGGTCGCTGGGGTACTGGAAAAGGTTGGCCTCGATGCTGACTACATGAGGCGGTTCCCTCATGAATTCAGCGGGGGACAGCGTCAGCGTATCGGAATTGCCAGGGTGCTTACACTGAACCCTAAGCTGATCATCGCGGATGAACCGTTATCAGCCCTCGATGTGTCCATCCAGGCTCAGATTATCAATCTACTCGTGAGGCTGCAGGAAGAATTTCAGATGTCCTACCTTTTCATCTCCCACGACTTGGCCGTGGAGGAACACATCTCGAACCGTGTCGCCATCATGTACTTAGGGAAAATTGTGGAAGTAGCTCCAAGTAAAAGCATATATAGAGAACCGAAGCACCCGTATACCAAGGCTTTGCTCTCCGCTATTCCTGTTCCGGATCCAAAGGCCTCTATGGAGCGGACCATACTTGGAGGAGACATACCCAACCCGGCAAATCCCCCATCAGGATGCGGCTTTCGCACCCGTTG
>CAZXJE010000218.1:0-5984 GCA_964640835.1 uncultured Eubacteriales bacterium | reverse complement strand
AAGCATCTTGAAAACCGTGATGACTAACGTTCCGAGTGTCCCAATTGGTGATTCGAAAATGAACAACGGGATAGCAATGCGGCTCTATTCCAATGTAGGGACCGTTTCCCAAACGGTCCGTTCGGGGAACGGACCCTACATTGCAAGTGACCATGCCCATCCAGCCCTTCTCACGGTTTTCTCCATCATTAAATTTGATCACTTAATAACGTAATGTGATTTATGCCATCACAGTTTTGGAGATGCTTCTCAGGACAACAGTCATTTTTCCGGGCTAAATGGCTCTTCTCTCGCTTTTTCCTTTGATCTTTCCAAACCTGTCGTGTGCGAACGGCGTCAGATCAAAATCGGTTCGCTCCTTGCAGATAAGCTCCGCTAGGATCCGGCCGACAGCGGGACCATGCTGGAAGCCGTGTCCGGAAAAACCAACGGCACATAAAAATCCTTCGATGTCCGGAATAGCTCCGATGATGGGATTCTCATCAGGTGTGATGGCATACAATCCGCCCCATCCCCTTAGGATCCTGGCTTTTTCCAGAACAGGGGCCCGATGGACTGCAGCTTCGATCACGCGCTCCAGGAAGGCCCTGTCAACATGTGTGTTGAAACTGGAGTCCTCTTCACGGTCACTCATGCCCAAAATGATGCATGGATCTTCCCCGCGGAAGTAAAAGAGATTGTTCAGGTCAATAACCATAGGAACGGGTCTCGGGATGAGTCCAAAAGGCCTTGTTGCAAAGACCTGGCGCCGATAGGGCTGCACAGGAATATTGAGACCAGCCAAACGTGCAACTTCGCCTCCCCAAGCCCCCGCTGTGTTGACGATGAGCGGAGTAGAAATTGGACCTTGTGTTGTTATAATTCCTCGAATCCGTTTTTGTTCGACAGAAATGGCAGTGATATGAGTTTGCTCTCTTATCTGAACACCCAATTTTCTGGCGGCATTGGCGAAAGCCATGGAGACAAGGTAGGGATCTGCATAGCCATCTTCCGGACAGAACGTGCCTCCTATTAAATCCTTTACCTCTAAATAGCTCCATCGCGACTTGATCTCTTCTGGAGAAAGAAGCTCCACGGGAACGCTGTATTTGTGCTGGACCTGGACACTTTTTTTGACATCATCCCATGTGTCCGAATCTCGGGTCAGGAAGATATATCCGGCCTGCCGGAACTGAATATCCACGCCGAATTCCTCTTCAAATCGTTCGAACAAACGGACCACTTCCTGGGAGAGGAGAATATTAGCGGGATGGGAGAACTGCTGGCGAATGCCACCCACACACAATCCAGTTGAGGCCTGGGCAAGGAGGTCTCTTTCACACAACACAACGTTTTTCTGTCCTTGCTTTGCCAGGTGGAAGGCTGTGCTAATCCCGACTATACCCCCCCCGATAATCACCACATCCGCTGTGTTTGTCCACTCACCCATTAGAGAACTCGTGCCTCTATGATTTTGCAGTTCGTGACGCTTTGGTTCCGTGACTCCTCAGGGGCAGGAACGATCTGTACCGTCATCGGAAAAATTATTCTACTGATCTACGGCGTCACGCAAAAGGGGAAAGTCCCATTCTTATTTTTTCTTTTCAGTTTTCTTTTCGGTTTTTTTTGCGGATTTCTTTGTGGGCTTTTTTATAGATTTCTTTGCCTCCGGTTTTGTTGTCTTTTCTTCTTTTTCCTCAGAGGCTGTATGGTCTTTCTTTTTTTCGAGGGCGGATTTTAGCATGTCTCCGAAAATCCCAGCCATTGGCTCTTCAGATGGGACATGTTTGAATTCTTCTTTCTTCTCTTTTGCGGGCACCTCTTTTCCAAGGGGAGCTGCTTCAGCTCGCTTCGGTTTGACTTTGATATCCGCCTTTACAGCAATAAGGGCTTCCATTTCGGATTCTTCCTGCTCGATGCGCTCTTCGATAAATTTCTTCTCTCCCTTTCTCCTCTTGGGGACTCTTTCGGTCTCCAGCTGCAGCCGTTGTCGCTTTTTCTTGGGAGCTTTTTCCTTTTTGGTTTTTTCAGCCTGTTCTATCAGGGGGGCTTCCATTGGAGCGGCCTTTGGCAGTGGTGGAGGGATTGGAGCTTTCACTTCTGGCTTGACTTCTACAGGTTCCTCGGCTTCCTCTACCTCTTGGAGTTCGACAAAAGCTTCGACCTCTCCGACAGTGCCGATTTCTAGGAGATCTGCAGCGGAAAACTCATCTACATCTTGTTCTGTCTCTTCTCCAAGTGGGATTGCAACAGCTTCTTCGGATAACACTTCTTCTGCGGCTTTAACTTTCTCTGTGTACAGGAAGATCCCGGCATTTTTCTCGGACTGAACGAATTCTGGAGATAGGACCAGCGTCTTTTCTACATCTTCCTGTGAGGTGTGTTTAAGAATGTCAACCAAGTGAAATGCTCTCAAATGATGCAGAGACAGGGCCTCGCCCTCAAGACCAAAATTTTTAAAGATGAGGATAAGCAACTCACGGAGGTCCATTTTTTCCCTTTGTTCGTAGAGAGAAAAAAGCTTAAGCAAAGTGTCGGTTTCGAGGTGAATGATCTTGTGCGGAAGGCAGTGCGTGGTCGTCTCCTTGTTGTCTGCAACAAATATGTCTTCCTTCGGGTCATAGCTGACTTGATTAACCGTCAATTTTCTTTTCGATTTTTTAAACCAGAATTTAAAGTGTCCATCCTCGGTCCTCTCGAGTGTCAGGCTTGCGCCTTGTGGGGCGTTGTTTTCCTCAAAAAATTCTCTCAGACCGAGAAAGATGCCAGAGGAAGGATAAAAATAGACGGTATAATCCTTTTCTGTTTCCGCTTCCGTAAAAATATATTCTCTGGCGTTAGACAACTCCCGGGTGAGTCCCTTCGGGACCTTTATGCCGCCCGAAAGGATTTCCCTCCAGGTTAAATACACCTTAATAGGGAGCTTTTGGGCTTGCGAGGATTTAAACCTGAAGTCATCCTCGAATTTGGGGAGCTTTGCGCGTCGTGGTGATAGAGGGAGATTCTTGAGAAAGGAATCGAGGATCTCTTTTGGAAGCCATTTGCCTTTATCCTCTGGAGACACGAACAAGATATTCTTTTTGTATTTTTGATTCAATACGTGGTTGAGGCTGAGGCAGTGCAAGTCAAAAAGCTCACTGGAATCATCCAGACCAAAAAGATGATTGACCAATTCGACCGTCGCGGCTGACTGCTTCGTCTCGCGGAAGTATTTTTCCATTTCCTTGATTTTCTTATCCGTTATGGGGACCTTTTTAGCAGTCAGATGCCAGAGCTTATTCCAGGTAAAGAATTTGTCTGACTTGGCTAGAGCTGCTTCGAGGTTTTTCTCTAGCTTTTTCAGGTCCTTTTCTGTCATCGGCAGCTCATCCAGCCTTGGGTCCTCGTCTCTTTTCAGGATTTGAGGTGTTTTGGCCAAACCATCAATGTTGCTGGGGAGAAGGACCTGTGTCTGGGTCTTTTTCATGTAGTCGATGTGTTTTCTGAACGTTCCACCACCCGTATAATCAACATCCAGCATGTCACAGTTATAGCTTTCATAGGGAATTTTATTGATGACTTTTAGGACAACAGTCCCTTCAAAAGGCTCTGCCCCTTTGCTGCTGACGATCAAGGGCTCATTGTATTCTTTATAGAGAAGGTCCCCGACTTCGTATAGACAATAAGGATCATACACTTTGACCTCATGGGAAAGCTGGCTGGATGTTTTTCTGATCGCGATCTTTTTGACGAGTTCATCCAAGCCGTAGGGCGTATTGGTTTTTGCAAGGTCTTCCTCGAAAAATTCGAGGTCAGATGCTAAGATCTTTGTGTTTTCGTTTTCTTTATCCATTTTTTCTCGTGTTTTCTAAGAGCATGAGCAGGATTGCTTTTTGGGCATGTAGCCTGTTTTCTGCCTGATCATACACGACGGATTGGGCTGAATCGATCACCTCATCGCTGACTTCTTCCCCTCTGTGGGCAGGAAGACAGTGCATAAAGATAGCGTCGGGTTTTGCCGCTGCCATGAGTGCATTGTTGACCTGATAGGGCGCGAAAATCCTTTGCCTTTCGTCCTTCTCGGTCTCCTGTCCCATGGAAATCCAGATATCCGTGTAAACCGCATCGACGTCTGTCACGGCTTTCATGGGATCATCGGTCAGACGATAGATAAATCCTGTATCTTTACCATCCTCTTCGGCTAGCTTGAGAATCTTTAGGTCTGGCTCATATCCTGATGGCGTGGCAACGGTTATCTGGTTTCCTGCTTTTGCCGCTGCAAGGAGGAGACTGTGACAGACGTTGTTGCCGTCTCCCACGTAGGCCAGTTTGAGACCGGCCAGAGCGCCCTTTTTTTCTCTTAGAGTGAAAAAATCAGCCATTGCCTGGCAGGGGTGGAGGAGGTCAGTTAGAGCATTGATGACAGGGATGCGGCTGGCCTCTGCGAGATCAACAGCAATGGCGTGGCCAAAAGTTCTGATCATGATTCCATCCACCCAACGTTCCAGGTTTTTCCCCACATCGAAAGTGGATTCCCGTGATCCCATCTGAATATCCGATGGGCCGAGATAGATGGCTTCTCCACCCAACTGGAGCATCCCCACTTCAAAGGTCATTCGGGTGCGGAGCGAGGGTTTTTCGAAGATCATGGCCAATATCTTATGGGTAAGTTTGTTCTGGAAGGTTTGCGGCTTGGCCTTGACTTTCTCCGCAATATCCAGAATCTCGCTGAACTCGTACACGCTGATGTCGTGAATGGTCAAAAAATCGTCCAAATTCGTTTTCTCCTAATGTGTAGATATTATCTTTGTTCCGGAGCGATTTATCAAGGCTGCTTTTAGATGGCTTGCGGATGTGATGAGAACCTCTTTTCCTCCCCCCTGGATGTACTCGATAGCTGCCTTTATTTTGGGGCCCATGGATCCTGCCGGGAATTGCCCTCCGGCATGAAAATTTTTGGCTTCTTCAATAGTCATCACCGGGATGGGTGTCTCATCCGGCTGTCCGAAATTCAAGCTCACACGGGACACATTGGTCAAAATGACGAACAGGTCTGCCTTGATCTCCCTGGCGATCAGGCTGGATGCATAGTCTTTGTCGATAACAGCCTCCACTCCCTGGAATAGACCCCTTCCGTTGATGATGACAGGAATGCCTCCCCCGCCCGCTGCGATGACGATCTTTCCCGAATGCACCAAGTCGTGAAGCACTCTTTTCGGGACGATATCGATAGGTTTGGGCGAGGGGACCACTTTTCGGAATCCACGCCCGGCATCTTCGGTCATCGACCATTTCTTCTCGCGCATAAGCATCTGTGCCCTGTATTGGGAGTAAAAAGGCCCGACAGGCTTAGTCGGATGGTTAAAGGCGGGATCCTCCCTGTCTACGATGACTTGAGTGATAAGAGTGGCGACCTCTTTATCCACAGAGTTTTTCCTGAGCTCATTGATGATGGCCTGCTCCAGCATAAAGCCCATGCTCCCCTCGGTCATGGCATCACAGACTTCCAGGGTAAATGGGGGGATCTTGTTCACAGCCTCCTCCATCTGGATGAGGAGATTCCCCACTTGTGGGCCGTTCCCGTGAACGATGATGAGCTCGTATCCTTTTTTCACCACATGGATCATCAGGCTTGCTGCATTTTTAGCATTGAGAATCTGCTCTTTTTGCAATCCTTTCTGTTCCTTGGGGAGGATGGCGTTTCCTCCAAAAGCGATCACGGCAATTTTTCGTTTCATAGAAATCCCTAATCTCCAAAAAATAAAATGGTAGTATAATACAGCCCCCCTGAATATGCAATATTCACCCATGGGACTTAAACTTCTCCAAAACCGTGATGAGTGACATTCCGAGTGTCCCAATTGGTGGTTCGAAAACACTCTCAGTTTCCCCGGCGAGGAAACTTCGCTCGATTCCGGGCTTCCCTCACATCTCCCTTTGGGAGATGTACCATGCCCGTCCAGCCCTCCATACGGTTTTCTCCACCACACAATTGGGACACTTAATAACGCAATGTGATTTGGATC
>CAZXJE010000217.1:0-5987 GCA_964640835.1 uncultured Eubacteriales bacterium | reverse complement strand
CGTCGGCCCATGAAGACGTGGTCGTCCACTTCGAATGGGCCGCAACGAAGCAGATATGGTGAGATCAGCTCGCCCATAGGGTAAAAGATGCCGATAATATAGAGCTAAAGTTTTGGGAAGGTAATTATCGGCAGCTTTTATGAATAATAACCTCAACGGAAAGATGAGATGTCACCCCCAAAAATCACCTTGGATATCCTCTCTACGGGGGATTGACGCTTCTGGCTCGAAATGTGAGTATGAGGGAGCACGAAAGCTCTGGTTCAGGCCAAATCTGCGTGTTATTGAGAGGAGTTTCAGATCTTATGGACTGCTCCTGCTGAATTTGACAATTATGGGTGGATTACCTAACATATTGATACTGAATTGACGGTGAGAGATTAGCTAATATGCCACATTTTCTTTGTCGACTTGCTACAGATGACGGCCGCATTATATCCGAACCGTTCTTTAGCCCTTCGTTCAAGGACTGCCGCAAGCATTTTGAAGAAGGGGGATATTGTGTGCTGTCAGTCAGAAGGGATTGGAAGAAAATACAGGTCCCCGTTCTTTCGACAGATAAGAAGATCAATGAGAAGGATTTTATCACCTTCAACCAAGAATTGGTCGCCCTGATTCGGGCGGGGTATCCCATTCTTAAAAGCATCAACATCCTGATCCAGCGTGTGAAGAATGAAAAGCTCAAGGAAATATTGATGTTGGTGAGAAAGGAGATCCAGGGGGGCAAGGCACTTTCGGAGGCTTTTGCACAACACAAAAAATTGTCCTCTACAGTTTATATTGCTTCACTCATGGCGGGGGAGCGCAGCGGTAACCTTGCCGAGACGATCAGCCGCTACAACAAGTATGCTCGTACGATCTCCCAGACCAAATCCAGGATAAAAACAGCCTTGACCTACCCAACGATACTGATCGTCTTTTCTTTTATACTCCTGCTTATCCTTTTGAATTTCATCCTGCCGAGGTTTTCTACGTTTTATGCAGATTATCAAGCGCAGCTGCCGTCGATCACGCGCGCTTTGATAGCTGTCTCTTTGGTTGTGCAGCGCAATATGGTGTTTATTCTTGCCTTTGTGCTCGTGCTTTTCCTTGCATATTTTCAAATGAAAAAGAATGAAAGATCGCTGGTCTTCTTGGACAAGTTGAAACTCAGAACTCCCTACGGAAAACAGATCTGGATGGAATCGGCAGTCTCTCTCTTCTGCCGAAGCTTGGGCCTGCTCCTTGAAGGAGGGATCTCCCTGCTCTCTGCGATCCCGATTGCTTCAAAGTCTGTCCCCAACAAATACATGCTTTCAAGGATGAAAATACTTCCCGGATCTATTAAAAATGGAGAAAGCCTCACCGAATCTCTCCGGAAAACGGAGTGTTTTCCTCCATTGGCGTTGGATATGATCCGCATCGGCGAATCGTCTGCCAACCTGGAGGGAATGCTCTCTGATGTGGCTGAAGTTTACGATGAGAGAATCAGCAACAAGATCGATACGATCGTATCTTTGATACAACCGATCATTATCATCTTTATGGGCCTGGTCGTAGCCGTGATGCTCCTTTCTGTTTATCTTCCCATATTTAATATCATTCAAGTCACGAATTGAAGGAAAAATGAAGACAAAAGAAAATAATATCACAGTTCAATCTGAAGAAGCGAAAACCAAGGAGCTGGCCGAAAAGTACAAAGTTCCCTATATTGATCTGACATCCATAGCTCTAGAAAGGGATTTTATCCAGTCTCTTCCTGTTGAGTTTCTTTACAGGGCAAATTTCGTTCCGATAGAAGAAAATAAAAATTCGGTGAAGATCGCGATCGCCGATCCTTCCGATATCGAAGCCATAGATTCCATCGAATCATTCTTGGGAAAAAAAGTGGAGGTCTATGCAGCTTCAAAGAGGGGGATCCACGAGGCGTTACGAAAGAGTGAGACGGCTCTCCAGGTCCTTAAGGATGCCACAGAAGGCTTTGTTATGCAGGTTGTGGAGAAGGAGGGAGAAGAGGACGAAGTCATATCCGTAGAAAAACTGGCCGATCAGGACGGTTCGATCATCAAACTTGTAAACTCCATTATTTTTACAGCTGTCCAGAAACGAGCCAGTGATGTCCACATCGAGTCCAAAGAGGCCGGTGTGACCATCAAGTACCGGATCGATGGTGTTCTGAGTGAAGCTATGGATACGATCGGTAAAAAATTTCAGTCCCCAATTATCTCCCGGATCAAAGTCATTTCCGACCTGGATATTGCCGAGCGCAGAGTCCCTCAGGATGGACGATTCCGGTTAAAGATCAAGGATAAGACCATAGATTTTCGTGTCTCCATTATGCCGAGCATCTTCGGAGAAGATGCTGTTATCCGGATCCTTGACAAGGAGATGATCACCCAAGCCTTCTCTGAGTTGAGACTGGATCTGTTGGGTTTTTCAGAGATGGTTCTGGACAGATTCAACAGATACATCGTCCAACCCTACGGTATGGTCTTGGTCACGGGGCCAACGGGAAGCGGAAAAACGACAACACTCTATGCAGCTCTTACTGAGATCAAATCCCCCGAGGATAAGATCATCACCATCGAAGATCCTGTGGAATACCAAATAGATGGCATCACCCAAATTCCCGTTAACGAAAAGAAGGGGTTGACTTTTGCCCGTGGATTGCGCTCCATACTGAGGCATGACCCGGATAAGATCATGGTAGGAGAGATCAGAGACCCGGAAACGGCGCAAATCGCCATCCAGTCAGCCTTAACAGGACATCTGGTTTTCACGACTGTACATGCCAATAATGTCTTTGATGTCATCGGCAGATTTCTTCACATGCAGGTGGATCCCTACAGTTTTATCTCTGCCCTCAATTGTATTCTTGCACAGAGACTGGTGAGAGTTCTCTGCCCGAAATGCAAAAAAATAGTCCATTACGAGGATAACGAATTGATCGAATCGGGTCTTTCCCCTCAAAAATACAGGGGGCAGTCTTTCTATGAGTTAGAAGGGTGTCCAGAATGCAATTACACGGGCTATCAAGGACGAACAGCGATCGCGGAACTGCTCGAGCTTTCCGATGAGATCCGTGAGATAATCCTCGCCAAAAAACCTCTCTCCGAGGTCAAGAAGAGAGCCAAAGCTGAAGGCATGGTCTTTTTGAGAGAGGTGGGAATGGAAAAGGTTCTAAAGGGAATGACCAGCCTGAAAGAGCTGAACAAAGTGACGTTTGTGGAATAAAGGTTCTTGGTGTGAAAAGCGACAAAACAAATATTAAGAAAAATAAAGCGGAGAAGAGAAGAATAATGATCCCTCTCATTGACAAGGTCAAATATTATTTCTCTCAGCAGCCCTTGCCGCACTCTGCTCTTCAGGTTTCATCCCGTTATCTCAGTGGAATACGTGTATCTCCCAATGACAGGAAGCTGAAGTACTATTTTGTTCTTCCACTCCCGGAAGATGTGATCGCGTCGTCTTTCCACAAAAAAAACATCAAAGACAGTGCCGCACTGGAAAATATGGTGCAGCAGGGTTTAGCCAAACTCCATATGACAGACCATAAAGTTGTACTCCTGCTTCCTGAATTATCCCAGAAAACCTTTGTGTTTGTCTTTGATTCCATGCCCATTTCTCCGAAGGAAAGGGAGCAGATCATCCTGTTCCGGATAAAAAAACAAATTCCAGTTCTGCCAAAAGATACTCGTCTTTCTTACGCCATGATAAAGTCGAATACCAAGAAAAAAGTACTTGCAACTATCTCGAGGTCCGCAGTCGTGGAGGAGTACGAAGAGATCTTCAGCCGGCTGCGTTTGAGAGTGAGGGTTGTGGGAGTCCCCTCACTCAACCTCTACAATCTGATCGACAGCGAGAAAGACAAAGACTTTATGCTTATCGACCTAGAGCGAGATGCATTCAGCCTTCTGGCTATTACGAAATCCGAGATATCCCTCTACCGTCAAAAGCCCATTACAGAAGATTTTATGGACCAGAAGGCATCGATGGATCAGTGGATGGATATCGTTCAAGAGGTCGAGAACACCGCACAGTTTGTTGAGAACAAAGAAAAAAGAAAGATCAAGTGTCTTTGGGTACGAATGGGAGGGTTCGGTTCTGCAGAGGATCTTCTCTCCAGCCTAGAAGAAAGGTGTCAGTGTCCTGTGAAAGCCATAGAATCATCCTTGGAGTTTAACCTTCCGCAGGTTGAAAAAAGACTGCTCGCGCCGCTGTTGGGGCAACTCTCATGAGAAATCACAAGAAACTGAATTTGAACCTGGCCACCGCTCCCATGCGGAACAGAAGGCTGTTTCTACTCCTGTTCGCTTTACTCGGGATTTCCACATGCCTGGTTTTGGCTCTGGGGGGAAAAATTTTCTACGAATACAGAGACTTGGCACAAGAAGCCGAGAAGGAGGTTGTCCAGATCGAGCGTCAGATCTCGGATGACCAGAGAGAGGCCAATCAGCTGAACATCAAGATCGAAGAATTGACTGATTTGCATGCTGAGCATGTTACACTCATCAACAGCCTGGTTTATAGTAAAAGTTTTTCTTGGATGGACTTTTTTTCTGCCCTTGAAGATGCGCTCCCTGCCTCCAGTTATATCGTCTCCATGAGGCCCTTCCCTGAAGAGGGGATATCCATGGAAGTCCGGTTCAAAGTGGCTTCTGCCTCTTTAAACGAGCTCCTTAATTTTATCGCAAGATTGGCGGCAAAGGGATTTAAAGATATCCAGATCCTTAGTGAGTCTAAAAGCGAGGAGGGCTACTCACTATCGGAGGTTTCTCTACGCTATGAACGGAATATTTGAGCTTTTGGACCGTAAAGACAGGAGAATATTAGGAGTGCTATGTCTGTTTTTAGTCCTAGCTCTCCTCTTCCTTTTTGTCGTGGCCTTCGGGGAGAAACGATCACATTCTGAGTCTCTCGACCGTCTCGCCTCTAAGAAAGAAAGTGCTCGAGATATGGGAAAAGCGAGGCGGGATAAGAACGCGGAATGGCTCAAATGGCAGAGGACTCTGGACGATATGAAGGAGTTGAAGGCGAAGTATTTCTACAAAGAGGAAGAGGGGATCTCGCCGCTCATGCGGGATACTCAGCAAATCCTTAACGGCGCGAGGATTCTGGTATCTCAAAAAAGATATGATTACGCGAACCTCAAAGAAGGCATGTACCGCGTCGTTAGGATCACTTTTGAAACAACCGGCTCTTATACGGCCTTGAAAAAATTCAACCATTCTGTTGAAGTTTTCCCCCGGTTCCTGGTCGTCCAAAAGATCGATTTCTTGGATGTAGACCCCTTTTCTGGAGGATTAAAGGTCCAAGTGGCTTTGGCGGGTTATTATGAACAATAACAACCATTGGATTTATGCCAAAGTGCTCTTTGTGTGTTGTGCCTCTCTTTTATTTGGTTGGGTGCAGGAAAAGCCACAGAAGACAGACTCGGTGAAGGGCAATGCAGACAGCTTCATCCGGATGGACTTGCTCTCTTCGGAAAAGAAACCGATGCCTCCCCCCGAGAGGAACATTTTTACCGTGGGAAGCGCCAGTGTCGTGGGGGAGCTTAGTCCCAAGACATTAGAAGAGAGAATGGAAGAGATAAGGAACAGCCAAAATACGCCGTCTCAAGGAGAGAATTCGATGTCCTCCTTGAATTTAAGATACCTCGGTTACGTGCTATCGGGCCGGAAGATCGTGGGTTTGATCGTTTTTGAGGGCGAAGCCTTGGCCGTTGTAGAGGGGGATTTGATCACCGATGGCTTCACAGTCGGTCGAATAAGTCCTGAGGAGATAGAGGTTCTTGGGCCGGATTCAAAGCCAGTGATGTTTTCCATAGAGGGAGAATTCCCATGAAAAAAATAACCTTTGTGTTTGTGATTGTCTCAGTTTTATGGAGTTGCACAACGATCAGTCAACATTATAAATCGGGATACGAAGCCGCGATGAGTAAGGATTGGGATAAGGCTGTCGAGCTCTATGAGAAAGCCGTGCTCGAAGACCCGCAGAGCTCTATTTAC
>CAZXJE010000216.1:0-6008 GCA_964640835.1 uncultured Eubacteriales bacterium | reverse complement strand
ATATATAAGAAATCAAAAAATTGGATTATCCAAATATTTGAAGAAAATTTAAACTTCTGTGAGGAGCATATAAGTGTTAACTTGTTGAAAATAAGTGAATTATGAAAAAATCGGATTTTGGCACAAAACTTGCGATAAGATTTTATTGGATAAATAATATTCAAAATATAAAGGAGGTGTAAATCCAGAGGGATTATCTTAAAAAAAGCTAAAGGTTAAGAAAGATTCTCTTTCTTAGGGTAAATGAAATTAGGAGGAAATATGAAAATCAAGTCAATAGTTGTTTTACTTGCTTTTCTGCTAATCCTTTCCCCTCTCGTTTTTTCTCAATCGAAAGAAACGGGTGCTATTGTTGGGACGATCGCCGATGAAGAAGGAACTCCACTTCCCGGTGTGACTGTCACCTTGACGAGCCCGGCTCTCATGGGTGAAAAATCGATCATTACAGATGTCGAAGGACAGTTTCGTTTTCCTGCGCTTCGCCCCGGACTCTATGCTGTAAAAGCTTCACTGCCGGGTTTTGCCACCGTCATCCGTGAAGAGATCAGGCTTACTACAACGGTCCGGCTCACGGTCGATATGACACTAAGGGTATCTGCGATTGAAGAAGAGGTCACCGTTATTGCCGAATCTCCCACGGTCGACGTCAAGACTTCAGAGACCTCATCGGTCACACTGTCGGATGAAATGCTCCGGGCCATGCCCACAAGTCAATTTGTGACGGGCATCGTCAACCTCGCTCCGGGTGTCACAGGCGATGTGGCCTACGGGGCTTCCGACAGCACAGGCATTTCCTACCAGGTCGACGGCGTGGACGTGTCTGACCCTGAAGCGGGTTCAGCTTGGGTTTTCCTGGACTATAATGTCGTCGAAGAAGCGAAAATTATGGGAGTGGGGATGAACGCGGAATATGGTGCCTTCACAGGTGTCATATTTAACACTATCACCAAATCCGGTGGGAATGAATTGTCCGGCCACGCAGAGTTTATCTTCCAGGACACGAACAAGAATAATTTCTGGACAACGGATAACAATCAGAATTATATCGACGAAAATCCGAGTTTGACATCACCCCTTCAAGGGCTGTTAGATTCCAGTGTCCACTTCGGGGGTCCAATAGTAAAGGATAAACACTGGTTTTTTATCGGGGCTCAATACTATCGCTCCAAAGCGAGACCGACCGGCCTTGAGGAACCCCACTTCAGAGATTACAAACAGCCGCGGCTTTTCCTGAAACTCACTTCTCAGATGAGCTCCAAGATCAGCATGACCGGATGGTTCGAGCTCGACCGGTACAACGGGATAAACAGAGGGACTGGTGTAACACATCCTGTTCCTGAGACCGGAGTGAAACAGACATCACCGGAATGGGTTGCTAACCTGGATTTAACAGGCGTGTTGAATCCCACGACGTTTATCAACTTGAAGGCGGCCTATTTCTGGGGTTACTACTATCTCGACCCACAGGGTGAAGGCTATGCGACTTACAGTTGGGCAGACAACAGATGGTATGACAACAGCGAATGGTTTTACAAGGCAGACAGAACTCGTTTTCAGGCCAACGCCTCTATCTCCAACTATGCCGAAGATTTTATTGCCGGCGACCACGATTTTAAATTCGGGACCGAGTTTGAGAGGGGCTGGGCACGCTCGAGATACGGATTGACCGGTTATATCGAAGGGATTGGGAATGCCGCTTATGTCTCCGACTATTTTGGCTATCTCTATGCGTATCAGTACGAGGGCTACGACATGAACACCAGTTACACCCGGAATGAGTGGTTCCTTCAGGATGCATGGTCGATCAGTGATAATCTGACCATTAACCTGGGACTCCGCTGGAGTATCATGAAAGGGTATGCCAAGAACGTGTCCGGATCTGTGTACTCCGCCAACCGCCCCGCTCCTCGAGTTGGTATGGCCTGGGATATTTTCGGCGACCATACGACCGTTCTCAAAGCCCACTGGGGCCGGTTCACAGAAGCCATGTACACCTCTGTATGCGACCGCCTTAATCCAGTAGAAAATTTTAATGATTGGGTCGGCTACGAATTTATTGATGGCGAATGGATTGAGTGGGCCCGCTGGCCTTATTATGCATCAACCTTTGCAGACACGTATGGTCACCCCTACATGGACCAGTGGACTGTGGGTATCGAACGGGAGCTCTTTAAAGACACATCCCTCAGCATCTCCTACATCAACCGCAGGTGGAAGAGCATCCTCAATACCTATGACCTCCTCGGCCAGTATGAAACGGAGACTGTATACGATCCTTACAATGACAATCCATACACTGTCTACAACCAGACTAATGTTGGTGAACGTCAGTTGAAAATCGCCAATATTAAAAAGGGGGATCCCTGGATTGCGGAAGATCCCTACAGGCAGTACAGTGGCGTCGAGGTTCTCTTCAACAAGAGGTTCTCCCACAGATGGCAGCTCCTCGCTTCCTACGTGTGGTCTAAATGTACAGGAACAATAGACACGGGCTTCGCCGATGACATCGGCTGGGGCGGAGCTACATACAACCCGAATTTTTGGATAAACAGAGATGGACGCGTTACGACTGACCCCACACACATGGTTAAGCTTCAGGGCTCCTACGTTCTGCCTTTGGACATCCACTTCAACGCGTATTTCTTTTACAGAACAGGAAACACCTACACGAGACGAGCCCGCTTCAGGCTTGATCAGGGAAGAGAGACGATCTATACAGAAGCGGCCGGATCTCGGAGATATCCAAGCCGCTCAAATCTTGACCTTCGTATAGAGAAAACGATCACAATTGCCGAAAAATACCGCATCGGCTTTATGATCGACATCTTCAACGTGTTCAACGCAGATACGATCACTTCCTGGGGAAATAGGACGGAATATGACTGGTACGAGGACATTTCCGATTACACCACATCCGATGGGCATCAAGTTTACGGACTTGTAAATCCTAGAGCCATGCGTCTTGGAATACGATTCTTCTTCTAAGCTATTACAGAAGCTGAAGTTCAAAAGGAGACCGCGATTCGCGGTCTCCTTTTTTTTTGCTCTTCACGATTTTTTCTCTTTGTGCTAAAATTTTTATATGACAAAGACCAAAAAGAAAGAGAAAACCACCAAGAAGGAGATAAAAAAGAAGACATCCCCCAAGAAGATCGTTCTTCCCATTATCCTCGGTTTGGTGGTTGTTGCTGCCGGTGTCTATCTTTTTTTCCTCCCCAAAGAGCTTTCATTTTCGCGGTTTAAGAAAAACCTGGAGTTTAATTACATCCTGATCACAGTCGACACTCTCCGGGCAGACCGCATCCCCTGTTACGGATTTCCTCACGTAGACACGCCGACCATGGACCTCTTCGCATCCAAAGGTATTTTGTTTGAAAGATGTATCGCCCAAACCCCGCTCACTCAGCCTTCCCATACTTCGCTCTTAACTGGAACCCATCCGCTTCGACACGGAGTTCGGGACAATGGAGGATTTCTCGTCCCTCAGGAACTCGTTACTTTAGCAGAGGTCTTTAAAGAAGAGAATTATCAAACGTCTGCCTTTGTGGCAGCCTTTGTCCTCGATTCCAAATGGGGTTTTAATCAAGGATTCGATTATTATTTTGACCGGTTTGATTTGAGCAAATACAAAACTATCTCCCTTGGGAATGTCCAGCGAAGGGGAGATGAAGTGATCGATGAGACCTTGAAGTGGCTCGACGAACACAAGCACGAACAGTTTTTCACCTGGGTCCATCTCTACGACCCACACACGCCATACGAACCGCCCTCTCCCTTTAGAGAAAAGTATCCCAACCGGCCCTACCTGGGTGAGATCGCTTACACGGATTCTCAGCTGGGGAGGCTTTGGGGTTATCTGGAACAGAATAATCTTACAGATAACACCATCCTTATATTCGCCGCTGACCATGGGGAAAGCCTGGGCGAACACCAGGAGAGTACTCATGGGTTTTTCGTTTACCAAGCGGGTATTCATGTCCCGCTGATCTTTGTCACGCCTTTTAAAGACCTTCACGGCATCCGACGCAGCGATGTGGTTTCTCTTGTGGATATCATGCCCACGATTTTGGAAATGGAGGGCGAAGTTTTTCCTCCTCAGATTCAGGGGAGAAGCTTACTGCCTTTGTTTTTTAATGATGAGAGGAATGAAGAAAGTTTTGCCTATTCTGAAACCTACTATCCACGGCTTCATTACGGTTGGAGTGATTTAAAAACCATCCAGGAGGAACGATTCAAGCTCATCATCGCGCCAGAATTGGAGCTGTACGATTTGATCGACGACCCGCAGGAACAGACCAACCTTGTTTCCGCCTTTCCCGAAGAGACACGAAGACTCATGCGCACAGCCGAGCAGTTTATCGAAGAATCAAGCCAGGGTGCTTTTGATATCGACTATCAACACATCGATGAAGAGACGCGTCAAAAACTTGCGGCTCTTGGATACATCGGGACTTTTTCCGATCAATCTTCCCTTGAGGGCAAGAGACTCGCCAGCCCCAAAGAAAAAATCGGCATATTCAACCAACTCTCTCAAGTCAAAGAATGGATGCTGGAGGAGAAATATGATGAAGCTGTGGCACAGATCACGAGGATTATTAATGAAGATCCCGATGTCATCGATGCTTACTTCACTCTAGGAAATCTGTATTTTAAGAAAAGAGAGTTTGATAAAGCGCTAGAAAGTTTTCTTGTTGTACTTGAAAAGCGACCCAGTGATCCCTTTACTGTCATCAATGTGGCCAACTCCTACATGGGAATGGGAGAGATCGACGAAGCTGATAAGTTTGTGATGAGCATAATCGAGTCTCTTCCGCCTGATTCTCAGCTGTATTATGTTCTTGGAAATATCAAAAATCTTAAAGAGGAACGTGAAGAGGCCATTACTTATTATAAAGAATGTATCAAGCTCAATCCATCTTCTGCATCTGCATACTGTGCTCTTGGAGGAGTCTATGTGGTCCAAGAGCGCTTTGATGAGGCAGAAAGTTATCTCTTAAAAGCTAAGGATCACAATCCTAAACTCCGTAATCTCTTTTACAACTGGGCATTGCTCCACGAGGAAAGAGGGGAATTGATCAAGTCCGCCGATGCGTATAAGGTTGAGCTTGAAAACATCCCACATAACTTCAAGGCCTGCTTCAATCTTTCTCGAGTGTACAGAAAGATGGGTGATGTCCTTGAGGAAGAAAAATACCTGAATAAGACGATGGAGCTTAATCCCGACTTTGCGATGAGCTATTTCTACCTGGCGCGCATCTTGATGAATCGTGGGGAACGGTATGATGAGGCCGTTTCACTCGTTGAGAAAGGGATCGAGCTGAAACCGGCGGACAAGGACCTCCCGTTGGGCTATTTTCTCCTCGCAGACCTCTACAGCAGGCTCGGACAGAATGCCAAATCAGAAGAATATGCCAGTAAAGGAAAGGCACTCGTCCAGGAAAACACTAAAACTAACGATCCCTCCAAATAATCCTTAATCCTTTTACAGCCGAAACATCCAGATGATCGCTAATCCATACATAAAGTTATGAAGAAAGTGTGCTTCGGGAGGAGACTCTCTTTGTCTTGAAATGAATGAGGAGACCTACGGCAAGGGTCACGAAAACACCGACACAGAGTGATAGCTCGTACCGGAGGACCTTTACAGTGCCTTTAGGCGGAATAAAGAAAAAGAGAACAGCGATCAGAATAAAGAATTCGCCGCAAAATACCGTTATCCAGAGACCGATCTTCCCGAAAGCTTCCCGGGTCCACACATAGATGCCTCCGGCTTTCGGCCAGCTCGACCCCAACTCTGCGGTGGCCAGGCCATAGGGAACAAAAAAAAACAAAATACCCAGGATGCGCCATGCCATCCCCTGAACACCCATGCTGGCGCCCGCTGCGATCGTGTCCACACTCAGAATACCGCAGACATTAAAAAGGACAATATCGAATAGCCGCAGTTTCTTCGTGGTTTTTTGTGATCCCATTTTCTGTTTTCCATTTATAACACACCATTTATTCTT
>CAZXJE010000215.1:0-6013 GCA_964640835.1 uncultured Eubacteriales bacterium | reverse complement strand
ATATTTATTAACGCCATTACTATCTATAATGGCTGAGAGGTGAGAGATCATGCATGAGAATCAGTATGTTGTTGATGAACTTAAAAAAGATGATACCTGGAGGATGTTTAATATCCTGGCAGAATTTGTGGAGGGCTTTGATGCTATGCCCCAAGTATATCCAGCCGTGACTATTTTTGGATCAGCCCGATCACATCCCAACAGTCACAACTATAAAACTACAGAACATGTCGCTCGATTGCTGGTAGAAAACGATTTTAATGTGATTTCTGGTGGAGGACCTGGAGTTATGGAGGCAGCCAATAAAGGGGCTGCGGAGGCTGGTGGAAAATCTGTGGGCCTCCATATCCATCTCCCTAATGAGCAGAAACCCAATAAATATGCAAATGTACAACTCGATTTTAAATACTTTTTTATCAGAAAGGTTATGTTTATAAAATATGCGGTAGCCTATATCATTATGCCTGGAGGTTTTGGGACCCTTGACGAACTTTTTGAGTCCCTCACCTTGATTCAGACCAAAAGAATAAAATCCTTCCCTGTTATCCTCATAGATTCCAGCTACTGGAAAGGCCTGATTGACTGGATAGAGGAAACCTTGATAAAAGAGAAGTCCATATCAAAATCAGACCTTGACCTCTTAAGCCTCGTGGATACGCCTGAGGAAGCTGTCAGTATCATAAAGAAGACAGTGATTGTCTGAAACCTTAATAGCGATGAATTATATGAAAATGGGGACCCTCGTGAAGAACATACACGCTCCCAAATGCTATTTTCATTATGTATTTTTTGAGTAACAATTCAGGTTGTTTTTTTCTTTAACTTTTTGTATTCTTAGCAGAGAAATTCCCAAAACCTATAATTGCTATCTTTTTCGTGGATAAAATCCTCAAAATGTGCCCGTTCATCTCCTAACAGAATGTAGAAGTTCTGTTAGGAGGTAAAAGCACCATCCGCTAAAACTCAACCCACTTTAAATCTGGCATGGTAAGCCGTTGGTCTTTAAAGATCTAAGCACTACCAGTTTGAATCATTGGGAAACTCAACAAGGAGTTATCCAAAATGAAATGCCCAAAATGTCAAGCTGAAAATCCTGAAACAAGGAAGTTTTGCCATGAGTGCGGGGCAAAGCTCCTTTTGGTATGCCCTCAGTGTGGCTCTGAAAACCTTCCCAGCGATAAATTCTGCGGTGAATGCGGCTACAACTTGACAACACCATCTGAACCAACTCCCAGGGATCTCTCCTATGATGAAAAAATGGAAAAGATCCGGCGTTACCTTCCTGAAGGCATTACTGAAAAAATCCTAAGCCAAAGGGATAAAATAGAAGGGGAACGCAAGCAGGTTACGGTGATGTTCTGTGACATGGAGGGATTTACCTCCCTTGTCGAGAAGCTCGGCCCTGAAGAGGCTTATTCTATTATGGATCAGGTCTATGAGATCCTCATCCACAAGGTCCACGACTACGAGGGCACGGTTAATGAGATGACAGGCGATGGGATTATGGCCCTTTTCGGTGCCCCCATTGCATTGGAGGATGCTCCACAGCGGGCGATTCGCTCAGCCTTGGCGATACACCGAGAGATGGCGAAATTCAGCGATAAAATGAAACGAGAAAAAGAGGTAATACAACCTCTCAAAATGAGGATCGGCATCAACACAGGGCCTGTGGTGGTAGGCACCCTTGGAAATGACTTAAGAGTGGAGTTTAAGGCAGTGGGTAATACCGTCAATTTAGCCTCCCGAATGGAAGGATTGGCAGAGTCAGGCACTACCTATGTGACAGAGGAAACCTACAAGCTCACCGAAGGACTCTTCCGGTTTGAGTCCCTCGGGAAAAGAGAGGTTAAAGGTAAAAAAGAGCCTGTCAATGTGTACAGAGTGATCGCTCCCAGCACTAGAAGGACCAGGTTTGACGTCAGCGCCGAGCGAGGGCTTACCCCCTTTGTGGGAAGGGAGCGTGAGTTAGAACTTCTGCTGGATGGTTTTGAGCGGTCAAAGACAGGAAGAGGTCAGGCATTCTCTATTATTTCCGAGGCAGGGGTAGGTAAATCCAGGCTCTTGTATGAATTCAGAAAGGCAGTATCCAATGAGGAAGTCACCTTCCTTGAGGGACGATGCCTTTCTTACAGCAGAGGCATATCCTACCACCCGATCATAGATATCCTGAAGGCGAACTTCAATATCCAGGAGGGGGATGGGGATTCCGAGATCAGGGAAAAGGTCAAAGAAGGCCTTAAGATAATAGGAGTGGATGAACCCTCTACCCTTCCCTATCTTTTAGAGCTTTTATCGGTCAAAGATAGTGGTATTGATAAGATCCCAATGAGCCCTGAGGAGAGGAAGGTGAGGATTACTGACGCGTTAAACAGAATCGTTCTCAGGGGCTCGGAGCTGCGTCCTCTCATCATGGCCTATGAGGACCTTCATTGGAGCGATAAGAGCTCCGAAGAATCATTGAAGGATTTATTAGACAGTATAGCAGGTGCACGAGTCTTTTTACTGTTTACCTACCGGCCTGAGTTTGTTCACACCTGGGGCGCACGATCCTACCACAGCCAGGTGAACTTAAACCGTCTCTCTAACCGAGAAAGCCTTACCATGGTGACTCACCTTTTGGAAACCGAGGAAATTGACAATGATTTGGAGGAATTGATCCTGGAGAAGACAGAAGGCGTACCCTTTTTTATAGAAGAGTTTATAAATTCCTTTAAAGACCTAAAAATCATAGAGAAAAAGGACAATAAATATCATCTAACAAAAGATATCCAGAAGATGACAATCCCATCCACCATTCAGGACGTGATCATGGCAAGGGTTGACTCCCTCCCTGAGGGTGCGAAAGAGGTACTTCAAACCGGGTCCGTGATCGAGAGGGAATTTAGCTATGGATTGATAAAGCAAATAACAGGTCTGCCAGAGAAGGAATTGCTCTCTCGCCTGTCAGCCCTAAAGGACTTGGAGCTTCTCTATGAGCGGGGGATATATCCTCACTCAACCTACATCTTCAAACATGCCCTCACACAAGAGGTGGTTTATGATTCGATAATGACCAAGAGAAAGAAGCAACTCCATGAAGAGATCGGTAATGCCATTGAGGAACTATATAAAGACAATATTTATGAATATTATGGGATAGTGGCAGAGCACTTTATTGAAAGTGAGAACTATGAGAAGGGAGCCGGGTATTCAAAGTTTGCTGGGAAAAAAGCTGAAAAGGCAGCTTCTCTCAATGATGCAATTGGATACGCTACAAAAAGAGTAGCATGTCTTGAGAGTTTACCTAAGACAGATGATATGCAGAAAAATATAGTAGATGCGAGGACGACTCTGGGGCTTTACTATGTTCAGATAAATTATCATGTTGCAGCAAAGGAGGCCGTCGATCCGGTCATTGATCTCGCTAAAACGCATGCTTCTAAGAGAAGGCTATCTCAGATATATAGCATAGTAGGGTCTTACAATTGTTGGGTTGACGAGGATTTCCCAAAAGCTTTTAGATACTTAGAAGATGCCGTTAAGATTTCTGGCGAAATAAAGGATGCTGTTTCATTGTTTTTCGGAAGCTTCTGGCTCGCAGTAGCCCTTTCACTCAATTGTGAATTTGAAAATGCCTATCAACACTTCCAGAAAGCACTTGACATCAATGTGATGGCAAAAAGTCTCTGGGGGATAGCATCAATGAAGGGCAATATCAGTATTTGGGTTTATCGTTTACAGGGCAGGATTAATCTTGCCCACCAAACAAGCAGAGAATCGTTACACATTGCAAATGAAAGTGGGGACACATTGAGCAAAGGGATGGCCTACGCCAGCTACGGCACGTCATGTTATTATAAAGGGATATTCAATGAGGCAGAGAATAACCTTTTGAAAGGATTAGAGTTCTCAGAAAAAACGGCTCAAATTGGTTGGGCTACTGTAGCGGCTTATTCTTTGGGAGAAACATACGTTGATATAGGAGAGTACAAAAAGGCTGAAAAGTATTATGCCAAAGCAATTTCGTTTTTAGAACAGTCCCGATTGTTACCCTCTTATATTAAGCTAGGCAGAGTTGCTATAGCGAGGTCACGGGCATTGAATAACGAACAAGTTTCCGATCTCAGTGACCTATTGCAATGCTATAATGAGAGTAAACAAAAGACTGTTGAAGGCTGGATGGCGAGATATATCGGAGAAATTCTATTGAATATTGATGATCAGCATATACCCGAAGCGGAGGATTGGATCAAAAAGGCTATGGAAGCAGATACAAAAAATGATATGAGGTTTAACTTAGGGCGCGATTACGACCTTTACGCTGAGTTGTTTAATCGAAAAGGCAATCAATTAAAAGCCAAAGAAAACTTGAGGAAGACAATAGAAATCTATAAGGAATGTGGTGCTGATGGATGGGTAAAGAAAGCTGAGGAAGAGATGGCTGCCCTCTCATGACAGGATTTCTATATCTTGCAGTTCCAGTAATTCAAAGTAGCTTTCTCTTATTGCCTGGAAGAAAATGAATCCTTCAATTAAATTTGTCAAAAGAGAAGATGGTGTAAAGATTGCTTACTCTAAATTTGGTAAGGGCCAACCCTTGGTTTGCCCCTCCCCTTGGGTAACTAGTCTTTCATATACTTTTGAGGATCCGTTTGCTAAACAATTTTGGGGACAGCTTGCCCAAGAAGTAATGGTCATCTCTTACGATAAGCATGGATGCGGGCAATCCGATAGGAATAGAAAAGATTTTACTCTTGAAACCGAGCTATTAGACCTTGAAACAGTAATAAACCATTTAGGTCTTAAGGAATTTAATCTGTTAGGCAGCTCTATGGCAGGTCCCGTATCAATAGAATATACGGCCCGGCATCCGAAAAGGGTAACGCGTTTAATTCTCTATGGAACCTACGCTAGGGGTAAGGACCTAGCTAAAGAGGAAGTTAGATCTGCCCTAATCTCGCTTGTTAGAGCATCTTGGGGCCTTGGCTCGAAGGCCCTTGCCGATATGTTTTATCCTGAAGCTAACACGGAAGAACTTCAAAGCCTTGCCAAGTTCCAGCGAGATTCAGCCAGTCCTGAAATAGCAGCTAAACTTTTGGAGCTTTGCTTTTCACTCGATGTTTCCGAACTTCTTTCCGGTATTGATCTTCCAGCCTTGATCTTGCACCGAGAGGGTGACAAAGTTATTACAATTGATAGCGGCAGGCAGCTTGCTGTTGAGATTCCCAACGCTCGGTTTAAGGTATTGAAAGGGAGAATTCATCCTTGGTGGTATGGGGAATCGGATGATATTGTTGCAGAAATACATGACTTTATTTACGGGGAAGAAACGGTGGAATCTGAGAGCATTGAAATTGAGTCATCGATCGAAAAAGATCTGAAGATAGATAAGTTAACTTTTCCTATTGAGGTGTCTGAATTTGGTGAACAGGTTACCATTGTTTTCTCAGATATCGTTTCCTCCACAGACTTAGTCACTCGACTCGGTGATGCTACTGCCCGAGACATATTTCTCCAACACGACAAGATTGTCCGCAATCAAATAAAAAAATACAGGGGAAGAGAGCTACAAAACCTTGGGGATGGTTTCATGCTATCTTTTGAGTCAGCTTCAGCAGCCATCAAGTGTGCTTGTGACATCCAAAGGGAAATAACCAAGAATTTAGCTTCAATCAAAGTCCGTATCGGTATTAATACTGGTGAAGTGATGAGGCGTGAAGACAGGCATCCTTTTGGGCAGGCAGTGGTTGTTGCCTCTCGTATTGTCTCTAGAGCAAAAGGTGAGCAAACCTTAGTTTCTGATGTTACCAAGCATCTAACAGCTGGAAGTGGGTTTTCGTTTGTCGAGAGGGGGAGATTTAAGCCTAAAGGGTTTAGTGAAAGCATGAAATTGTATGAAGCATCTTGGAAAGAATAATACGAGCTATTAATGAACAAATGTGCCCTGATATAGATATCTTTCTTTGCCTAAATTCAAAGCATATTGACCTCTTTAAAGAGGGTTTCAATTTATTATCTACAGTCAATATATTGC
>CAZXJE010000214.1:0-6014 GCA_964640835.1 uncultured Eubacteriales bacterium | reverse complement strand
ATCTCGATCACATCGAGAGTTTGGCCAAAGATATTTTTTCTATCCTGGGCTGCCCAGGCATCTGCAAGCTCTCCCATAGATGAAGAAGGGGTGATTGGATAGATGGCTGCAACCTCGCTAAAAGCATAAGCCACATGCGTGGCAGCTGTGTTCCCTTCAATGGGTTCATTTTTTTTTGTCATGGCTTTATCTCCTTAAAAAGCAATACGTGTTATTAATCTATAAAATTGAAGATGCAGAATATTGATGAGTATTCAGAAGTCAAGCAAAAAATCAATACGTCGTCTCATTTCCTCTCAGAGTGTTTTCTGAAATCTGAATTCCGTCTTCTGTAATCTTTCAATTACTCCTTTATTTCTGTCCTGCCTTCCAACGATTTTTTTATGGTGACTTGATCGGCAAAATCAATGTCAGAACCGACGGGAAGGCCCATGGCCAACCTCGTCAGTTTGACTTGAAAGTCTTTGAGTATTTTTACAAGATAATGGGCCGTCGCCTCTCCCTCCACAGTGGGATTTGTGGCGATGATGATCTCCTTAAAATTCCCTTTTTCGACCCTATCGATGAGTCTGTCCAGTTTTAACTCATCGGGACCGATTCCTTTAAGTGGAGAGAGTGTACCCAACAGAACATGGTATTTCCCGTTGTATATGCCGGTTTTTTCGATTGCAGTGATGTTAAAAGGCTCTTCGACAATACACAAAAATTCATCGCTATATCCATTATCCGTACAATAATCACAGGGATCCACATGTGTAAGGCTGTTGCAGACGGCGCAGTAAAAGATCTTCTTTTTAGCATCCTGGATAGCTTCTGTCAGTCTATCCGTATCCTCCTGAGGGAGCCCAATGAAGTAAAGCGCGATCCGCTGGGCGGATTTTGCCCCGATACCCGGAATTTTTTTAATCTCGTCTATGAGTCGGTTCAGAGGATGATCATGTGAAAACATTAAAAGAGTCCTGGAATTTTGAGTCCTGCTCCCATGGCCCCCAATTTCTCCTGAAGGGCTTCCTCGACTTTGGCCGTGGCATCATTAAATGCTGCAATGATTAAGTCTTGAAGCATTTCCACATCATCCTTATTCACGACTTCAGGGTCGATCGTGCACGAGATCAAGTTTTTGTTTCCATCAAGCATGACTACGATCATCCCCCCGCCGCTTGACCCTTCGACTCTCATCTCTGCTGTTTCCCTCTGGATCTGATCCTGCATATCTTTGGCCTGTTTGAGCATTTTTTGTAAGTTTCCAACGCCTTTCATTTATCCTCTCCTCTTATTTTTTCGTCTTTTTAATTTGTTCCACAGAAAGGATCTGTGCTTTAAAGGTGTCCATAAAACTCTTGACAGTGGGGTCCTTCAACGCGATGTCGACCTCTCTTTCTAGTTTCTTGTCCTTATCCACTTTCTCCTTAGGGGCATCTTTCTTGACTTCCTTTTTAACCGGTTCTGGCTCAATATTTACTGGCCTTGGTTGTGGGGCTTGAGGGATACCATCTGGCACTGGCGCATGATCCATAGGAGGTTCCGTCCCGTTGTTCACTGAATAATTCGGCTGTGGATAATCGCGCGTTTTTGGACTCTGAGAAAAAGCCTTAAAATCCTTTTTGATGTCCTGGATATCCTTGAGGATATCCGTCAGGGGGACGATCTTTTTAAAGTGACACAGCTTCACCAATAGAGCTTCCAGATATATTCTTGGATGAGAAGAAAACTTTAAGCCTTGCTCCCCCTCTTGGAGGGCGACGAGATATCGCAAAAGCTCTTCAACAGAAGATTTCTCTGAAACATTTTTTAGGTTTTCCAAGTCTTCACTGGCAAAAGGAAGTAAATCTTGAGAGTGTTCGACAGTGTGTACGAGCAACAGGTTCCTAAAATGAAGGATGAGCTCTTTGTAAAAAAAACGAAGGTCAAATCCGTTCTCAATGATCTCTTCGACCAGGGTGAAGACCTTATCCGAATTTTCCTCAAGAATGGCTGTGGAGAACTCGAGAAGAACATTATTGCTTATGGTTCCTAAAATCTCTTTCAGATCTTCATCATTAATAACATCCCCTGAGAAAGCCACAGCCTGATCAAGAAGGCTCAAGACATCCCTGAGACTGCCATCTGCCGCTTCAGCGATAAGGTTTAAACCAAAGGGCGAAACAGTGATATTTTCCTTTTTTGTGATATCCAAAAGATGATTGATGAGATCCTTCTGTGAGATCTTCTTGAATTCGAAGTGCTGACATCGAGATATGATCGTGGCGGGAACTTTGTGAAATTCTGTTGTTGCAAAAATGAAGACTGTATGGGCAGGTGGCTCCTCAAGGGTTTTCAACAGCGCATTAAAAGCCTCACGTGTAAGCATATGGACTTCGTCGATGATAATCACCTTATAGCGGCTGTGGATGGGTTTATACTTTACGCCTTCACGCAGAGACCGGACCTCATCGATCCCGCGGTTGGAAGCGCCGTCTATCTCGAGCACATCCACCGAACGATCCTCGTTAATCCCTGTGCAGAATTCACACTTATTGCATGGAGTAGGTGTCGGTCCGTCCTGACAATTGAGTGCTTTCGCCAAAATCCGGGCTGCAGTTGTCTTTCCCACACCTCTCATACCAGAGAATATGTATGCCTGCGAGACTCTGTTATTCTGGACGGCGTTTTTCAAGGTTCGAACAACAGGCTTCTGACCGATCATCTCCTCAAAAGTCATAGGCCTGTATTTTCGTGCGTAAATCAAATAGCTCATTGTGTTCTTAAACCAAACCCTATACGTAATCGGGCGATTGATATGGGGTAAGGACTTTTTGTCCCTTTCTGTAAATCTTATGATAGCACATTTCTTGAGGAAAACAAAAATATTTTTCTATCGCAGTAAGCAGTTCCAAATCCGAGATGATTGATGTCCGATTGGCCCAATTGGTGATTGCGAAAACACGCTCAGTTTCCCCAGCGAGGAAACTTCGCTCGGATCCGGCCTTCCCTCATATCTCCCTTGGGAGATTTACCATGCCCGTCCAGCCCTTCTCACGGTTTTCTCCACCACACAATTGGGCCACTCAAAACCGCAACATCGAATCATATGGTCCCGGATTCGGGGATGCTTCGTTCTATCGAAAGGATTTGCCAAGGAAGCACGACTAGTATATGTTTTTAGGGATGAGCAAAAAATCAGGGCTTATAGACATTCATACGGCAGTTCTGCTGTTCGGATTGGCGGGGCTCTTCGGTAAATGGCTTCCTCTATCTCCTCTTTTTATCGTGCTGGGACGCGTTTTTTTTGCGAGTCTGGCCTTAGCTCCTTTGCTTTCTATCTCGCGCCAAGGATTCTCCATAACACCCCGCCGGATCTATCTCCTTCTTCTTTTTCTCGGCTTCATCCTATCCGTTCACTGGATGTCATTTTTTCAATCTATTCAGGTCTCGAGTGTGGCGATAGGCTTGCTCTCCTATTCGACATTTCCCGTGTTCACGACGTTTCTTGAACCGCTTTTCTTCAAGGAGCGATTGGTTAAAACAAATGTGCTTTTTTCACTGCTGTGTTTATTCGGTGTTTTCCTGATTATCCCAAGTTTTCATATCAACAATGCCACTTTTAGAGGTGTGCTCTGGGGCCTCTTGTCGGGTTTTGCCTTTGCAATTCTCACAATTTTCAACAGAAAGCTTACGCAGAAGCTCTCTGCTTTGAGCATTGCCTTCTACCAAGATTTTTTTTCCACGATCTTCCTCCTTCCCTTCTTCTTTGTGCTGCGCCCTGCCTTTTCCAATAGAGATATCGTCCTGCTTATCATTCTAGGAACCGTGTGTACTGCGGGTTCTCACACTCTATTCATCAAAGGGATGAGATATATCAAGGCTCAAACAGCGAGCATTATCAGCTCTCTCGAACCGGTTTATGGAATTATATTTGCCTTTCTTTTTCTCAATGAGATACCATCTCTCCGGACCATAGCAGGAGGGTGTATTATCTTGGTGAGCCAGATGCTCATTTTCATAAAAATCGTTACCCTAGATCAATCAAGCTGGACTATTCACAAGTCAAGGTTGCCGTAGATGCGAGGCGTAAGTTCATGAAGTTGTGGTTGTCCACCACGAGCCGACCCAACCTAACCCGGGCCGCAACGAAGCAGATTCGGCGAGATAGGCTCGCCTGAAAGGAAAAAAAATGATCTATAAAAAATTCGAAACAGAGATGACGGTCAGGCCGTCCGAGATCGATTATAACGGGCATGTGCATCAATCCGCTTATCTGGATTATCTCTTGTTCGCTCGCGTTGATCAGATGCAGAGATGTTACAAAATGCCCATCGAGGAGTTTTTCAAGCGAGGATTGTCTTGGGCAACCAAGTCTATATCCATCGATTACCTGAAATCCCTTTATATGAATGAACGATTTCTTGTAAGAACTTGGATCGAGACCATAGGCGAAAAAAGCGTTAACGTCCGCTTCCAGATTCTAAAAACGACATTAGGAGCGGTTGCCGCAGAAGGGGAATCGACTTATGTGCTGGTCGATGCCAAGGCCGGAAAGCCAGTTGCCATTCCTGAGGATATCAAAGAGAAGTTTTCTATCTAGGCCTAGAGTCAGTTCTATCAGCGTAAAACTCTTATATTCTTGGTTTTTCCAGTTTTTGACTCTTTGGAGTCCTCTTTATCTGTCTTTTTTATCTTTTTAGCCTTTGATTGTTCAGTCTCTTTTTGTTCTTTCTTTACGGTCTTTTTCTTTTCTGATTTGACTTCTTTGGCCTTTTTCTCCTCTTTTTCATGCCTCTGTTTGATCAGGGTCTTCTCTGTCGTGTGTTTTTGCTTCATCTCTGTTATCTGACTTTCATATTTTTCTTCTACTACTTTTTTCTCCTCGACTGTTTTCACCTTTTCGGCCTCTTTTTCCTTAATCCTGATGATGCGTTTCACTTCTTCTTTCTGGCTCTCTTCCATGCGCTCCACTTCTCGGCTCTGTTCTTCCTTTAATAACGAGTCAATGCTGCGGGAGGTGTCTTCCGCTGACTTTTCTATCCTGGATTTTTTCACAGCTTCTTTGGCTTCTTTAACGTTGAGGACAGTCCTCGGTGTAACTCTTTCATTTTCTCGAATTCTGGGTCTGTGGACCTGAACCTCTCCACTCCGGACCATAGCAGTATTGGGATCTTCTGAATCAACAAGTTCATACTTGGATACTTTCGTCTTTGTCAACTGGCTCACAGTCTCCACGTCGATGCCCTGATTCATGATCACACGATCGCGATCCATGATATTTGTTTTTGTTATAGTGGTCCTGACGATGGTGTAATTCCTTTCCACAGGCAACACATAGCTGTGGATCCCGGTGTGTAAAAAATATCGCCCGTCAACAAAAACCCAGAGCATATCTGGTATGGGATATGGGAGTGTTCGAATCCCTTCACCAAAAACAAACTCGACATCCGGAGGCAATGGTGCCCAACCGATATAGGCGCCTCCATTCCTCCAGCTCACCCAAGCGGGCCCCCAGATATAGTCTGGAACCCAAAACCATCCCAGCGACGCATCCCAACTCCAGCGTCCATAATGGAAGGGCGCCCAGCCCCATTCATAGCTCGAGATCCAAGTCCAACCATGACTGCTCCAGAGCCAACGGCCGTGTGTGTAAGGACGCCATCCGTATCTGGTTCCATATGGGATCCAGACATATCCAAAAGGGGAATAGTCTACCCATGCTCCATAAGGGGCAAGAAAATCATAAAAATAGGACGTATCGATTCGAGAGGGATAATCCCTGTAATCCTCTTCATAATAGCCTTGATCCTCGGACGGAGGGTAGCCCGCCTCGGGGTAAGGCACATAATAGATACATCCTGCTGCCATGATTAGCCCAAACACAACCGAAAGCAAAAGAAGATTTTTTTTCATTTTCTTTCTCCACTATCCCTATCATTTGCAAAAAATATGCCAAAAAAACTTTCTCCTGATATCACACAATACCAAGGCAAATAGTGTTTCCAATACAGGTCAATTGTCCCCTCTGGACGCTATTGACGTTCCCCCTA
>CAZXJE010000213.1:0-6033 GCA_964640835.1 uncultured Eubacteriales bacterium | reverse complement strand
CTTTGACCTTGGCCAGCCCAAAATCCATGATCTTGGCTTGACCTTTTTCTGTTAGTACAATGTTTGCCGGCTTGATGTCTCTGTGAATAATGCCTTTTTCGTGCGCTTCCTGAAGACCCTCGGCAACCTGGATGGCAATCCCAAGAGCGTCTTCAATTTCTAAAAGGCCCGATTTGAATCTATCTTTCAGATTTTGGCCCTCGATATACGCCATTACAATAAAGGTTTGATCATTAACCTCATTAATTTCGTAGACAGTACAGATGTTCGGGTGGTCCAGAGCTCCGGCTGCCTGGGCCTCTTGAATGAAGCGTTCTTTCGCATCTTTATCTCTGGTAAATTCCTGGGGCAAGAATTTCAGCGCAACAGTCCGCTTAAGTCTCGTATCCTCTGCTTTATACACAATCCCCATCCCACCTTCCCCAATCTTGTAGAGGATCTTGTAGTGAGAGATGATTTTACCGATCATTAGAGTCCATGATGGCCAGTTCAATCTAATGAGAGAATCTTTTCCGCCAAAAAATCATATTGGCCCCATATATCAGATGATTGTCTTATATCAAAAGACCCAAGTTAAAGTCAACTTGACCACAATCATCTCTTTAAGCCATTTTCTTACACAGATCTTGTAATCAGTGATAATCAGTTTGTCAGCCGTTTTGCTGAGGATGTATAAGGCAAGGCCCTAATTTTATTAAGGATGCGGTTCAGTTGTGTGATGTTCGTGATTTCTAATGTCGCACTTATTACAGCGAGAGGATCTTTATGATGTGTGTTAAGGCTAGAAGTTAAAATATTTGCACCTTCACTCTCAGCAATAGCTGCCATTTCTTTGAGTAATTTTTTTGAATTCGTTCCCTCTACCGAGATTTTAACAGGATAGGATTGTCGCCCTTGCCCCCAATCCACGTCAATCAGTCGGCTGTTGTCTTCTTGGCGGACAATATTGTGGCAATCCTGGCGATGAATAGTGACGCCGCGGCCTCGCGTTACAAAACCTACGATATCATCACCGGGCAGAGGGCGGCAGCATTGCGCTGTGCGCGTTAAAAAATCCTTCATCCCTGTGACTAATACCTTGGGGAGAATAGGTGGAGATGATGCAGATGCTCCTGATTCGATGTCTACTTTTATGGTATTATTTTCTAGTTCAGATTTTTGGGCGTTGCGAATCAGTATTCCACTGATATGTTGAGTGCTAATATCGTTTCGGCCGATCGCTTCAAAGAGATCATCCGGTTTTTTATACTTGAACATCCCAGCGATCTCTTCATAATTTTTATCTCTTAGCGATGAACGTTTAAGCTCTCTTTCAAGAGTCTCTCGACCGCGGATTACATTCGCCTCACGTTCCTGTTTGCGGAACCAATAACGGATCTTCTGCTTTGTCCGGGGGGAAAAGACATAACCCAGCTTGGGATTCAGCCAATCGCGGCTGGGCCGCTTTTCTTTGGCTCTAACGATCTCTACCCTGTCTCCGTTTTCGAGCTTATAGTCCAAAGAGGTCAATTTGCCGTTGACCTTGGCTCCTCTGCAGCGGTGACCCAGGTCAGTATGCACTCGATAGGCAAAATCGAGAGGTGTCGCACCTTCCTGGAGGCCGAAAATGTCGCCTTTTGGAGTAAAAACGTAGACATACTTCGCAAAGGGAGGCGCCTTCAGAGATTTGAAGTACTCTTCGGAATCCGCCAATTCCTGCTGCCACTCTAAAAGGATCCTGAGATATGAGATCTTTGCCTCAATATCGGTGTCATAACCTGCTTTTTCCTTATACCTCCAGTGACTCGCCACTCCGAATTCGGCGATCTGGTGCATCTCCTGGGTACGGATCTGAATCTCGAGGGGCTTTTTCTGAGGTCCGATCACAGCTGCATGGATCGATCGATAACCATTCGATTTAGGACTGGCGATATAGTCATCGAACTCTTCCTTGATCGGCTGCCATAAGGTTTGGATAACATCGAGCGCCGCATAACAATCCTTGATAGTATTCACGATGATACGAACTCCCCGTATATCGTAAATCTCTCTAAAATCTCTGCCTGAGTCCTTCATCTTCTTGTAAATACTGTAGATGTGTTTGGGGCGTCCCAAGATGTCTGCCATGATCTCCTGTTCTTTGAGCTTCTTTCTCAGAGTTTTTATGATGTATCCGATCTGGCCCGCTCGAGTATTTTTGTGTTCGACAAGAAGCTGGTCAATCTCGTCAAATTTCTCTTTATCGAGATACTGGAGAGCAACATCTTCCAGTTCCCCTTTTAGAGACCATATCCCCAGTTTACTGGCGAGAGGCGCGTAAATATACAGAGTTTCTTTAGCCATTTTATTCTGAACGGATCTTGAGAGAGATTTAGGATTCCGCATGCGATCCAGTTGTTCGGCCAATTTGATGATGACCACGCGAGCATCATCAGCCATGGCCAAGAACATCTTTTGTAGATTCTCTACGTTTTCGTCTTTGAGCTTTTCCCAGGTAATGTGGCTTAAGAGCGTGAATCCCTCCACCAACTGAGCTGTATCATCCCCAAACAGATTGCGTAGGCTGTCGAATGATGCTTTGGTTTTGTGAAGGACATCGTGGAGCAAAGCCGCGGAAATGGCGGACGGATCAAGCTGGAGCTTAACCAGATACATGGCCGTGTCCAGGGAATGCTGGATACTGGATAATCCGGAATCTTCTCGTGCGCCTTCGAATGCTTGGTTCGCAAACGTATAGGCACGATACAAGGATTCAGAATTGGCCTTGGGATTGTATTCCAGAACTTCTCGGATTAGGGCTTCGATGTTCACAACTGAAAAACTCAAGGCTTAAGTTGCTTTTTTATTTCTTTGACAAGGAAATCGACAGTCTTCTCTAAGTAGATCATTCCTTTTTCTGCCGTTGCCTTTGTAGGATCACCCAAAACTCCGTTTTCGGTCAAAGTCGGCATCCCCTTTTCAAGGATAATCTGTATCTCTTTTTCACCCAAAGGCCCAAGGTAGCCAGGGGAAAAACGTTCCTTCGCAACTAAATTATCAGTGAGAGCTAGCATAAACGACGTTTCACTTTCGCCCGCATGAGCACCGGCTTCTTCTGGTGTGACTCCGTACTCCTTTGAAAATTTTATGAGTGCACTCATAAAACCTTTGAGATCCGTGTAACCCACGATCTTAAGGTCCGGATGAATGGGTTTGAGCTCATCGATAGCTTCTTCGACGGTTGTAAAATTTCCCCCATGACTCGGTAAAAGAACAATAGTTTTAAAACCACTCTGCTTAAGGCTGTCGATATAATCATAGATTATGGACTTAAGCGTAGAAAACCTAATGGAAATAGTTCCTGGAAAAGCCATATGGTGTTTCGAACATCCTGGCCTTATCGTAGGAGCTTGTAGAGCATTCTCTAATTCCTGTGCAAACCTGAAGGCTATTGCATCACCGATTAGGGCGTCTGTCTTTGTTGGAAGATGGGGGCCGTGCTGCTCGGTCGACCCAACAGCAAAAACGGCTGTGGTGTATCCATTTTCAATAGCTTCCCCGATTTCACGAGAATTCATGTCTTCCATACGGATTGTTCTCATCATCCTTTCTCCTATCAAACGTGTTCGATGTCAGTGTAGTTAGAAATTTCAGAATTCGTTGTACAGAGATCTTTAGTGGAGAGTTTATGGACATCATCCTTTCCTGTCAACCGGGCAAAATCTTTGATCTCTTCGGTGGAGGCTGTCAGGAAGTTTTCGAGTCCTTTAGCAGAGTCTTTGATATTCAATCTGCCTCTCAATTCTGGATCTTGAGTGGTGATCCCCATGGGACATTTACCTGTGTGGCAAATTCTATATTGCTGACAACCGATGGCCATAAGGGCAGCTGTGCCGATAGCAATGGCGTCCGCTCCCATGGCGAGTGCTTTGACAAAATCAGAGGAGACTCTGAATCCACCCGTGATTAAGAGTGAAACATAGCTAATATTCTTTTCTTGGAGATACTTCTTCGCTCGATGGAGAGCATACATCGAAGGAACAGATGTGGCCATCTTGACCAGTTTTGGAGAGGCACCGGTTGCTCCCGCTCTCCCATCGATAGTGATAAAATCTGGCTCAGCATACAACGCTACCTCGAGGTCGGCTTCCACATGTCCTGCTGCGAATTTGATACCGATGGGTTTGCCTCCGGAGACTTCTCTCAGCCACTTCACTTTTTTCTTGAGTTGATCCCTATTTGTGATGTCATCAAAATGAGAGGGGCTGATGATGTCGTCGCCCTCCTTGAAACCCCGAATTTCAGCCACCTCTTCGGTGACTTTTTTCCCGGGCAAATGACCGCCCATTCCAGGCTTAGCCGATTGTCCGATCTTGATCTCTACGGCATCGACCTTTTTGAGATTCTCCTCTGTAGCGCTGTATTTGTTTGGGACATATTCGAATATGTATTTGTAGGAATTCTCCAGGGATTCAGGGAGGATTCCTCCTTCTCCCGAACACATAGCAGTCTTAGCGGCAGCACTTCCTTTTGCCAAAGCGATCTTCGCCTCTTTGGAAAGTGCACCAAAAGACATGTGGGTGACATACACTGGGGTTTCGATGATCATCGGCTTCTTGGCCATAGGGCCAATCGTGGTTTTTGTGTTGACAGGGACATCTTTATTTAGTGGAAGCTTGGCAAGCTGTGCGCCTTTGATAAGGATATCATCCCATGAAGGAGTGGGCTTTCTTGTTCGCATAGGCTCGATGATCGGCCGGCCCGTATCTGCCATCTCGTGGATATCGGTCATATGGACTTCGAGGTCATCAGTTTGCCTCTTGAATTCATCGGGAGATCCGGATGTATCCTTGGGTTCTCCATCAGATACATCCGGACCCGGTGCTGCCTCAACAATCTCCCAAAAGGATCTGCCAGACTCGCAGACGTGGCAGGCCCAATCGTCTGTGAGCTCGTCCCACTTCTTTCCTTCTTTGTCTTCGTCGTATTCAGTATCACAAACGGAGCACTTATAGATAGCCATGTCTACTCCTCAGATTAGAGATCCATACTGGCCGGTTCGTACAACTCTTTAGGATTCTTGCAAGCGGGACATTTTGGCGGAGGTTCGGTGCCTTCGAAAGTGTAACCGCAAACGCTGCATTTCCACTTGATGGGCTGTTCTCTCTTAAAGACAGTACCATTCCGTAGCATCTCCAACAGTCTTTTATAGCGATCTCTGTGTTTTTCTTCGATCTTGGCGATCATTTTGAATAAGATTGCTGCCTCTTGGTTCCCTTCCTCTTCGGCATCTCTGGCAAAGGTCGGATACATCTCGACTGTCTCATAATCCTCTCCGCCCATGGCGGCTTCCAGGTTTTCTGCGGTTGTACCGATGCCGTTCAGAAGCTTGAAATGGTCGCGTGCGTGCTCCATTTCATTCGCTGCTGTCTCTTCGAAGATCTTGGCGATGTAGTGGTACCCTTCCTGCCTTGCAACTTCTGCATAATAGGTGTACTTGTTCCTTGCCTGGGACTCACCGGCAAAAGCTGCTTTGATGTTGTCTTCTGTTTTACTCATTGATTTTCTCCTATTTTTAAAAAATATATTTTTATACGCAAGTTAAGACTTGCTCTTTTTGCAATTTTTACAAACCCCTTTTAATACAACTCGTTTACCTATAATATCATATTTCTTCTGAATATCACTCGGAATCTCTAAATTGTCATATTCTTCATTATAAAAATCAAAAACCTCTCCACAATCCACACAATAAATGTGATGATGGCTGTCTGTGTTCGGATCAAAACGTCTCGGCCCGCTTTGTCCTTTGACGATGTCAACAAGACCGACTTCTGCAAAAGTGAGGAGTGTTCTATTCACAGTATCATAAGAAATATTCGGATACTCTTTATGGATGGACTTGTACACAACCTCGGCTGAGGGATGGTTATCTAATCCATAGATTTCCTTGTAAATCACACACCTCTGCGGGGTAATCTTGAGGCCATGATCTTTACACTTTTTTACGAAAGCGTCGAGAGAATTTTGATCTTCATTTAATTGCATGAAATTATTAAATAGGAATGAGTATTA
>CAZXJE010000212.1:0-6050 GCA_964640835.1 uncultured Eubacteriales bacterium | reverse complement strand
CCATGCCCGCCTAGAGCCCTTCTCACGGTTTTCTCCACCACACAATTGGGACACTTAATAATGCAATGTGATACCTGCCATCACAGTTCTGAGGATGCTTATGTTTGCGAAAGATAAATTGACTTCATTTGGATATTGAAGTATAAACTTTGATGAATTCAATCGAGGGAGGAGATCATGATCGATTTCAGTTTGACCGATGAACAAAAAGCTCTGCAAGAGATGGCGCGAGAATTTGCCTTGAAGGAGATGAGACCAAACGCTGCCAAGTATGATAAAGGAGTTGAATTTTCTGAAGATGTCATGCAGAAGGCATTCGATGTGGGTTTCCTGACCTGCACAATCCCGACAGAGTATGGTGGCGGTGGGTTAAGTGATATAGATACAGTCATAATCAGCGAGGAATTGGCTGCTGGATGTGCAGGGATGTACACAACCATGATGGTCAACGCATTGGCCTATACGCCGATAATTCTGTACGGTTCCGATGAACAAAAGAAAAAATTTCTCACTCCCCAGACCAAAAAAATGTCTTTTGCTTCTTTCTGTCTTACGGAAAGAGAAGCGGGATCGGATGCAGGCGCACTGAAGACAAAAGCGATAAAGGTTGGGGATGAATATGTACTCAATGGATCCAAGTGTTTCATATCCAATGGCGGAATCGCCAGCCAGTATGTTGTCTTTGCCCTCACGGAGCCTGATAAGGGAGCTCGTGGAATGAGTGCCTTTATCGTCCCCCGTGAATCGTCAGGGCTAACTATCGGTAAAGAAGAAGACAAGATGGGACACCGGGCATCCAATACAGTGGAGTTGTATTTTGAGGATGTCAAAGTCCCCGCTGAGAACTTACTGGGTAAAGAAGGGAAGGGATTTATTATGGCACTAAAAACTCTTGACAGGACAAGGGCTCCTGTGGGTGCGGCTGGAGTTGGTGTGGCCAGAACAGCTCTTGAATATGCCATCGACTACGCAAAAACACGAAAACAATTTGGCAAACCGATCGCACTTTTCCAGAACAATGCTTTTAAGATCGCTCAGATGGCCATAGAGATTAATGCCGCACGTCACTTGATCTGGCATGCGGCATGGTTATTAGATGAAGGAAAACCCTGTGGAAAAGAGTCAGCCATGGCTAAAGCCTACGGTTCGGATGTGGCAATGCGCGTTACTACGGAAGCCATCCAGATACTCGGGGGGTATGGCTACATGAAGGACTATCCCATGGAAAAGCTCTTTAGGGATGCCAAGCTTCTTCAGATTTATGAAGGAACGAATGAGATCCAACGATTAGTTATTTCCAGAGAAATCATCGGACCCATCAAATCATGATGGCTAACGATTGAAATAGTCAGAAGTACTGTCTTCCGTCAAAAAAGCAGCTTGAAATTGAGAGACTTCTTCGCCTTTTGAAGGGATATAATAAGAAAGATTTGAGGTATCTGGTCTAAGTCGTTGCGTCTTCTTCTGTGAAATACTCGGGGATGATTCCAGTGACCTCGACTCCGGCGCCCTTTGCAATATCAATAAGATCGACAACACTGGCATACGGAACTTTTGCGTCGGCTCTGATGAATATGGTTTTATCCTGTCGAGTGGAGTAGAGGACTGTGAGCCGGCCTGGAAGCATTTCCAAGGAAATCTGCTCTTGGTTGATCATTACGCTCATATTTTTTTTCAGGGTCAAGACGATCAGTCCTTGAGGTGTTGCACTCGTATCCGCTGTGGTCTCGGGAAGTTTGATATCTATGCCCTTTTGGACCATGGGCGTGATAACCATGAAGATGATGAGCAGCACGAGTAAGACATCGCACAAAGGAACGACATTGGGCTCAGCACTTGCCATTATTGCCTCCTTGTATTCACTATAATCAGCAAATTATTTTAAAATAATTCTCTTGCTTTTGTCAATCCGTGAATTGATTTTTTATTTTTAACGAGATATTGTAGAGATGAAGAGGAGGACATATGAGGGAATTAAAAGTCGAAGTAGTTGGTGTGAAGGAGAGATGTGGAGCTAGACACAAGGCCGGAGATGAGTTTTTTATTCGTGGAGAGGGAACGATAGAGATCCCTTCAGGGAAAAAGGTCTGTATCTTTGCGCTCAACAGCCTCTTTCCTTTTTTAACCACAAAACAGAGGGAGGATGAGCTTCCTCATGACGACTGGATCGCTGAGACAGAGACTCTCTGTTGTCCAGATCCTAAAGGAGTTATATTCAAGATCACGCCACTATAATTGATAAACATCGAACGAAAAGCCCTGATCAGGAGGCTTCCTTTTTTATATCCATAAAAATATCCACCCACGTGAGCAAAATTTCTGAGTTTTGAGCTTATGTCATTTTTTTCGGGTGGTGAACAGGATAAAGCGTGCATCATAGACTATAACCAAGGCAAGAATGATGAGGATCACGCTTACAACACCTAGAAGATAACTCTCTGCTCTAAAAAAGTTATAACCCTGAAAGATCAGGGCTGCCAGGGTGGTAAACAGCATAAAATATGCGGGGTAAAGCGTGAATTTTGTGGGCCGTTTGATGCCAACAAGGTAGGAGGACACGACGACTAATGCGAGCGCCGCCACGAGCTGGTTCGATGCACCGAACACTGGCCATATTGCTTTATAGCCTTCGGTGGCTCCCAGCAGAGTGGCAAAAACCAGGATTATCGCCGATGCCACCCATCTGTTGTTGAAAAACTGGATTTTTTTCCCGGCTAATTCCGAGAAGACAAGACGTCCCAAGCGTGTTCCTGTATCTAGTGTGGTGAGCACAAATGCGTTGAGCATGACCATCCCAAAAAAAGAACCGATTACGAGAGTGATTCCCGGGATTGAGGATGTGAGTTTTCCGTAGCCTGTCGCAAAGGCTGTGATCGGATCTCCCACCTGTGTCATTAAATACTGAAAACCCAATGGATTTTCAGCCGCGGATGGATCCCATATCAGGGCAGCTGCCGCGATAAATATGACTAAGCCTGCCAACACAGCTTCGGTGACCATCCCCCCGAAACCGATCACTTTTCCCGCGGTTTCATCTGGCAGTTGTTTGGCCGTAGTCCCACCCGCCACAACTGAATGAAAGCCAGAGATCGCACCACACGCAATGATCACGAAGAGCATAGGCCATAATGGACCTCCCTTGCTCGTGAATGATACAAATGCAGGGGCATTGATGGAAGGATGGGAGATGACCAATCCCAAATATCCCATAGCGAGTCCAATAACCAGTATCCACGTGCTGATATAATCACGTGGCCGCAGAAGGAACCATACGGGCAGAGAAGAGGCAAAAAGACTGTAGATAATCAACACATAGAACCAGAAATTTTGCACACTCATACCAAGAAATTGTGCAGGGAGTTCAACAGGATACAGTTTTCCGATGTAGATAAGAGCAAAAAGCAAAAGAATCGAAGTAACAGTTGCAGCAGGAATATTAAAACCCTGTTTGGTTATAAGCCATCCGAAGATCATGGCGATAAAAACCAAACCAAACGTAGGGATAACGATTTCCGGTTGAGAGACCAGAGTGCGGGAGGCCACAACAGCGAAGACAGCAATGACAAGAGCTAATGCGAACCAAAGGAACAGAGAGAAGATGATTCTTGTTCGCCGGCCTAGTGTTTTTTCTGAGATTTCAGCTAGAGATTTTCCCTTATTCTGGACCGAGGTCATCAATGATGTGTAATCATGAACAGCCCCAAGAAAAACACTGCCGATGGCCACCCAGAGAAGGGCTCCCAGCCAGCCGAAATAAAGGACTCCCAACAGGGGGCCTAAAATCGGTCCAGCTCCAGCGATCGAAGAAAAATGGTGGCCAAAAAGCACAATTTTTTTTGCAGGAGAATAGTCGATCCCGTCATTCAATTCTCTGGCAGGTGTGATCCGCTCCTTATCGGCCTGGACGACTCTTTTCTCGATGAAGCTCCCGTATATCTTATAGCCCAAATAGAGCCATAGAATGAGAACAAAAGCAATGATTAACGTATTCATTGATTATTCTTTTGTTTTATAGATGAGATAGATCACGAGTCCGATAAAAGCTGCCAGGCAGATGAAATCTCCTAAATTGCCTGGCCAAACAAGGCCTATGCCCGCGGGTTTTTTCTTGGTGACATATGCGTATATTGCGACCAAGACCATGGCGATGCCTTCTCCTGCAATAAAACCCGAGCTCAACAGCACGCCTTTTTCTTTTCTCTGGGTCAGTTTCTCTTTATTGTTTCTAGCGCCCTTTTCCATAAATAGCCTGATAACTCCACCTACATAGATTGGAGTCATTGTGGATAGCGGAAGATAAATACCCACTGCAAAAGGCAGTGAAGGGATCCTGAGAAGTTCGGCCACTACTGCAAAGGCGCCGCCGATCATTACAAGTCCCCAGGGAAGATCGCCGCCAAGAACTCCCTCAACAACGGTTTTCATCAAAACAGCTTGGGGCGCCGGCAATGTCTGAGATCCGAATGTAAAAGATTCACCCAGCAGCCAAACTGCAGCTGCGATTGCAAACGCAGAGGTCACTACTCCCAACAATTCTGTCGACTGTTGTCTTTTTGGAGTAGCTCCGATGATATACCCGCACTTTAGATCCTGCGAAATATCACCCGCGACCGACGCTCCGACACAGACTACGGTTCCCACGGTCAGTGCTGTGGCCTGTCCGAGGATATCTGTCCAGCCCAATGCGTAGAATAACAGGCTAGTTCCTAGGAGTGTAACGATGGCCATTCCCGATGTCGGATTTGATGAGACTCCCACCATTCCCACGATTCGGGAAGATACGGTAACGAAACAAAACGCAAAAAACACGATGCAGAGTGATGCTATGACTCTAATGAAGATGGATGTATTGATCCCTACGATCTGCGGAGATATGATAATCAAAATTACAATGAGAAGAGCCCCGATTCCGAGGACTGTGATAGGGAGGTCTGTATCTGTCCTTTTTTTCTGGACATGCATTTTCCCCTTACTCGATTGTAGGTCTCTGATTCCCATTTTTAAAGAATTGTACATCGTGGGAATGGATTTAAAGATCGTGATAATTCCTGCAACAGCAACGGCTCCTGCTCCGATCACTCTGATATACTTGTCCCAAATCTGCTCGGCAGTCATTTCCGAGATGGCCAATTCAGCTTCCGGCAGCAGAGGTAGGTTGAGATTCTCTCCAAAATAGGCGATCAAGGGGATGATCCCTAACCAGGACAGGAGTCCGCCGGCAACCATGATGGCCGCAATGCGAGGTCCCAGAATGTATCCAACCCCCAAGAGGGCTGGTGTCGGTTCACCGCCCAGTTTTGCCTTCTTCAATACAGGAAGCTTCAGATATATCTTCTCTGGCCAGAGATGCAAAAAACTCTGGAATATTTTAAAAACAGCTGCGACTCCCAGGCCTAAAAAGACATTCTTAGCCTTGGCGCCGCCTTCTTCTGCAGAGATCAAGACTTGGGCAGCAGCTGTTCCTTCAGGATAGGGAAGGACTCCATGTTCCTTGACGATCAAGGCTCTTCGTAAGGGAATCATAAAAAGTACTCCCAGAATGCCGCCGAACATCGCTAAAGTTCCGATCTTGAAAATGCTGGGATTGAATCCCCAAAGAAAGAGAGCGGGAATTGTGAATATGATCCCAGATGCCAAGGATGAGCTGGCAGATCCGGTTGTTTGAGCGATATTGGCATCCAGAATCGTGCTTTTTCCCAGAATGGGAGTCAACACTCGTAAAGCTGCTACTGAAATCACGGCTAAGGGGATTGCCGTGGATATCGTCAATCCCACTCTAAGGCCTAGATAAGCGTTGGCCGAGCCAAAGATGACTCCAAAAATGGCACCCAGAATCACAGCTTTTAGGGTGATATCTAGGTATGACGTATCGTCTGGAACATAGGGTATTTTTTCCGGCATTATCCTTGTCCTTTTCTGAAATTATATGCAGTCTACCACATCAAAAATTTAATTTCTAATAAAATCATTTGAGGGTAAACATCTCTAAAACTGTGATTGCAGGAATCACATTACGTTCTTAAGTGTCCCATTTGTGTGGTGGAGAAAAC
>CAZXJE010000211.1:0-6090 GCA_964640835.1 uncultured Eubacteriales bacterium | reverse complement strand
GTTTACTACAGCTTCATGGGCCACTTCCTCAACCTTAATGTTAGGGTGGGGTGGGTTGGACTCGACTCGTGAATAATCCAGGCTAAAAAAGGACGCTCTAGAATCTCAATTTGAAGCCTGCTTTGAATACGAAGCCAGTCAGACTGATATTCGTGACCGGGTAGTCAAGATCTCCCATATCGACGTCTCCCCCTTGTTGTTCGGCGTAGAGAAACGTCGAATTTCCCCATAGCCCCTCAGGGGGATTAAAGGGGAGAAGGTCTTGGATGACCGAAGTATCGAAGTTACTAAAGCTCACACCTCTATAAAGAGCTTCCAGAGTAATGATCAATCCCCCGCCTGCTGAGATGTCGAATCCCCCGCCGGCGTGATACCCAATGGTGTTTACGCGGCTTTTCATGATCCAAGTGAAATGGTACCCGAAGTAATCGGGATTGTCGGTTAAAACACTCTTGTTGGGTTCCCTGACTTCGACGTTTCCGAAATAATATCCCACTCCTCCAAGAAGATTGAGGTCGAAACTGTCTGACATAGGGAGAGTAAAGACACCTGATAATGTAATTGGGTAAATTTCTGAAGCGAACTCGGGTTCATACCAGAACGTCGCTAACATGACCTGGTCGTCTGTGAATATTCCAGAATGACTCTTCATGGACTTGTTGATAAAACCGAATCCCAAGGCAAGGCCAAAGCTTGGATTGAGCTGGTAAGTAAACTCTAAGGTGAAATCCATACCAGAACCTGCTTTTTCTGGTTCGGCTGCTTGATAACCAAAGAAACCAGTAGTGGACACAACTTGCCCTTCCACATTCCCTCCATAGGCGAGGCCAAAGCTCATCTTAACTGCTAATTTGTCATCAGCGCGAAGTTGAAAAGAGGAAAGAAACAGGACTCCAACAATAACTAAAAGTACAAATTTTTTCATGTTTTTCATTCCTTTACATGATGTCTTATTTGATTAGACAGGCAAGTATTATACCAAATAACGCCAGGCATGGGATATATTTCTGCATGTTTTTTTGTATCCAAAAGGGGGCAGATGTCCTAAAGCAATGTGACAATTTAATCTGCGCTATTCTGCTGGTCGTGTTAATCGTCCCATAAAGAGTATGCTTCTTGTCTGATTGTCCTGGATGAGGTAGAAAAAGGGGCGGTTGGCCCTAAATTCAGGGACGACTTTAGGCGGTGGCATGGATGTGACACCCACGCTAACAGCAGTCGCTGCAGCTGCTTCTGTTCCCACTTCATCCACATCGATAAAGGCTTTGTGGATTGCGTCTGTGATATAGAGCTCCTTTTTAGGCTCCATACCGGAAAAATCCGCATTTTCTGTGAAGGCATCAAGCATTCCCAGATCTTTTAAAATCTTTTTGAGGTCGATGTTTTGAGTTGTTGTGAATTTGGGGAAAAGAACATTGACTTGTTGTCGGATGAGGTTCGATGTCCACTCTTCTAGAGTTTTGAGAGTTAGATTTGATTCCAGGTCCGGGAGCCCATCCTTTTTTTTGGGAAGAAAAACAACCATGGAGAGGTCTCTTCTGATGTAAGGCATTTCCAGGATTTGGAAAGTGTCATTTTCCCAGTAACCGAAGCGATCTTGTTGCGACATCATCTGGACTTTGATTTTTTCTTCCGGTGTGATCCAGAAATCTTGGTCTTTAGTATTGTGTGCATTAAATGTGTTTTGCCATTCGGCTTTAAAATAGATGGTGTTGGTAAGAACAAGGCGTGTGAATGTCTTTATTGCCCCGCCGGGAAGGAGATCGCGGATTTTGCCATTAGTTTTGTCCTCGACCCAGTCGTTAATTTTTAAACGGGATGCTTCTGGATCTTTGTTAAAATCCAGGTTAAATAGGTTGGCTTGGTAGTATTTTTTGTTCAGCTCTACAAATGTTTGTAGAAGTTCGTATTCCTTTTGTATCCAGAGAGCATTGGCGATATTCAGTCGAAAGGGGCGGTGCTCTTGGAGCTTTTGAAAATGTAATTGAAGCTCACCGAAGGCAGGATGCAGCAGGTTCGGATCGAGTGAAAAGTGAAGTACTCCAGCCATCTGGTTTTGGGTTTCACACCGCGCGCCTGCATAGGTCATGGCAAATGCAGTGGATATGCTGTAAGGAGAAAAAAAGATATTCCCCTCATTCAGTCGTACGGTCTGGTAGATACCCAGAGCAAATGCTGTGTTTCCCCGAACCAGGCTTTGCAAATCAATATCTCCTGCTTGGCTAACCAGCCCACTCGAAAGGCTTAAAGTAAAAATCACAACAAGAATTTGTTTTTTCATCGAACCTTGCCTCATACATGATCGTAACTGTTGCTATTATTACTACATTTTGTAAGAAAGGGAAGTCCCATTTTTAATAACTAGCACGCCAGCAAATGCGTTGCGATCTCAAGGTTTTGACTTTTTTGCGGAGTGGTATTAATGTGTATAAAAGTCACATGATATCCAAGTGAGATTCTATATCGCTAATCCCAATGTGAAGTTTCACGGGGCAATCATCGTTTATGAAGAATGAATGAATCTCCTTTGTTTTCGGCACACATAAACTTGGATTTGAAATTTTGGCCGGCCGCTTCATCAGCAAAGCTGCGGTAGAAATATTCGTCTCCACTGGCGTGCATCGGGAACACGGCTTTAGGTTGAAGCTTACCGAGAGCATAATACACACCTGTTTTTACGGCTTCTGTATCTCTGAATCCGCATCCCTTGATAGAGATGAAGGCCATGTCTGGAGACAGTCTCATCCCAGCCAGATAGTCGATCTCATCTGAAAAGGATTTTTCCAATACTCTTGTCCGGTTTGCGTGATCTCCAGTATGGAGAATAACAAGACCATCGACTTGAACGAGGAATCCTACGCCAGCATCCGTAGAAGCGATGGTTCTGATTGTCATGCCATCAACGATTTTTTCTTCTCTGGGATTCATGATCTGAACATAATCCGGAGTCTCCTTCAGTTCAAATCCGAATATATACTCGATATTTTGGAGAGATTTTTTCCATTCATAGATGACAGGGACGAAGTGATCGGCATGTTCATGTGTGACAAAGACATAGACCTTTTGGCTCTTGATCTCTTCTGGGAGTATGTGTCCGTTCAACAAGGAAGCCTCATCGGCCCTGCGTTCATTCTCTATGTAATCAAAAATCAACAATCTGTTTGACGTCTTTACAGCCCAGCCGGCATTTCCTAGATACAAAATAGATGCGCCACCATTTTTGAGCGTTCTCTTGAGGAACGGAGGCCTCCCGTTATTTTCTTCAGGAAGAGTGACATCTGCACCATGTGTTTTTAGTAGGGTAGCAATTTTTTTGTGTCCATACTTTTCTGCATATTGAAGGGCTGTTTTTCCCCAGTTATCTGTGGTATCGATGTCCACTCCATTATCGACTAGAAATTCGGCGATGTCTGCATAGCCGTTGAGTGTCGCCAAATGAAGAAGATTCCGTCCCGATTCCTCGAGTTTGCCTTGTGTTTGGGCCCCATGGGATAGCAGCCATTCGACGATCTCTGTTTTTCCTTGTTGGACCCCAAAGTACAGTGGGGTTTCCCCACGATCGGATTTCGCATTCACATCAGCCCCTCGTTCAAGCAGGATATTCATTGCGTTTTTATGGCCCATTGCTGCGGCGCCTTGTATCAGAGTAACTCCGCCCTCGTACCTTTCATTCACATCTTGACCACTGTCGAGAATCGGTTCGATCAGATCTTCAGGTCCGAAGAAGAGCGCATAAATAATGGCATTTGCGCCTTCTTTACACTTGATCTTTACATCGGCCCCCAATTTTATGAGACTGTGAGCCAGTTCTGGTTTTTTGAGCATAATGGCATTGAGTAGAGGTGTTCTTCCTTCTTTGTCCAGAGCATCGATGTTTGCTCCTTCTCGAATGAGATATTCCACCAGCTCTTTGTGGTCGCCTATAACAGCGACATGCAGGGGAGTCCTTCCATCTTCTGTTTTAGAGTTGATCACTGACGGATCTTTAGCGATCAGGTTTTGTGTTTTTGAGAGATCTCCTTGCTGGACCGCTTCGTGAATGTCGTCCGCTCCGGCAAACATCACAAACAACAAGACGATCAAAAGGATAAGTAGAATAGCCTTTTTTTCCATTTTGCTTACCTCCGTTTTGTTTGTTTTTAAAAAAACATGCTATACATCCAATTTGCCCACATTATAGGGTTCTCGAATACGCGTGCAACAAGAAATGTATGAATCCCCACAGATAATTGATGAACCTCCCAAAACTCTTGATGACCCGCCTTGCATTGCGGAGGGATTTGGATTTAAATATAGAGGATTGAAATTTTAATGAAAATGAAAAAACTCGGTCGGATATTTACTTCTCGCGTTGCATACCATTTATACTTCTGGATTTTCTTTTTCGGTTTGACATTTTTATCTTCCGGAGCCAAGAAAGAGACTCTAACCGTCAGAATTGTCCAAAGTTTGGAATATATCGCTTTTCTGATCGTGCCTGTCTATATTCATTTTTTCATCCTCGATCGATTTTTTTACAAAAGAAAGTATGTGCTTTATGTTTTGTCTTTATTCACTCTACTGTTTGGCTGGGGATATCTTGTGAACAGGTTTTTCTACCTGCGCCACATGGAAAAGGGCAGCTTGGCCAGCGCGATAGTGATGGTCTTTTTCATTCTGTTGATCTCCACATCTTTTAAGGTATTGGCGGATAGCGTTAAGCAGAGATTCCTTATGCAGCAGATCGAAGCCAAACAGGTCCAGACAGAGCTCCGTCTTCTCAAGGCGCAGATCAATCCTCACTTTTTGTTTAACACTCTAAACAACCTGTTCGGGATGGCGCGAAAGCAGGATCCCCAAACAGCTGATGGTATTTCGGGATTGTCACATCTCATGCGGTACATGATCTATGATAGCAATGTGGAGTTGATAAGCCTGAAGAAAGAAATCCAACAGATTGATCGACTTATCGAGCTGCAAAAACTCCGGTTTACCAAAGATGATGATATCCAGATCAATTTTTCGGTCGATGGGGAGGCCGCGAAGGTTCAAATCCCACCGATGCTTTTGATTTCCTTTGTGGAAAATGCCTTTAAACACGGCATCAGTCTTGTAACTCCATCATTTGTTCGGATCTACCTGAATGTGGAAAAGGATACGCTGGAATTTTCGGTCAGCAACAGTAAACACTCAAGATCCGAGAATAAAGATGACGTAGAGAAAGGGATCGGACTCAAGAACGTCAGTCGCCGGCTCGAGCTTCTCTATCCGGGGAACCATGAGTTGGCGATATCAGATGGGGAGAAAGTGTTCGAGGTTCGTCTTGTTCTCAGGAATATCTAAATGAAAACTGTCCTGAAGTGCCTGGCCATCGATGACGAACCTGTGGCATTGGATATTCTTGAAGATTACATCGCAAAAGTTCCTTTTTTGGAGTGTGAAGGTGTCTTTAGAGATCCGTTAAAGGCGCTGGATTATCTCCGGAAAAACAGCGTTGATTTGATCTTTCTGGACATCAACATGCCGGATTTAACCGGAATTCAATTTTTAAAAACTTTAAAGAAACAACCACTTGTTATTTTTACGACAGCTTACTCTGAGTATGCTCTGGAAAGCTATGATTATGATGCCGTGGATTATCTTTTAAAACCCATCGAATTCGAGCGTTTTATCAAAGCCTCGAATAAAGCCTGTGAGATGCACGAGGTCAAGCTCAAAGATATGCCCTTATATTCCGGAGAGAGAGATTACATATTTATCAAGAGCGGCACGAATTTCCACAAAGTCAAAATGAAGGATATCTATTATATAAGAGGCACAGGGAATTATGTGACTTTTGTTATGGATCAGAAAGAGATCCTTTCACTTTTGACTATGACAAAAGCTCTGGAAGCCTTGCCTCAAAACTTTTTCTTCCGCATTCACAAATCCTATATCGTCAACTCTCTTCATGTGAACCTCATCGAGAACGAGGAAGTCAGGATCCGGGGCGAGAGGATCCCGATCGGAGATAGCTACCGGCAAGCTTTTTTTGAATCGATAAAGAAGCATAGCCCCTGATAAAACGTCTCGGTTTGACACTCTTCCGTTAAAGCATTATCTTATACAAGC
>CAZXJE010000210.1:0-6090 GCA_964640835.1 uncultured Eubacteriales bacterium | reverse complement strand
ATAAGCCAATCCCCTTGTTGGATACAGTCCAGGCATACATTTTTGAATACTCATTTGCTCTCTATGGTTTGGTCGATTTACTGACGCTTTTACGTTTATCACAGGCTGAAATTTCAGTCAAATCTGATGTAATAGCAACAGCCCCGATACGTCTACCATGGCCACGTTCACTCCGCAATCGGCACCATGATCGGCAAATCCGTCGTCGTCTCCGTCTTCGGGTCGAAGATCTTCACGCTGGCTAAAAAGAATGGATTATCTTGTTTAAACTTTACGTGCTATCTCAACTCTAAAACCGCCAATTACCTAACAAGTATCTTCCAATCAGTAAATTGTTTGGTAAAATATTTCTTGACAAAGATTACCAAACAGCATATTATAATCTTGTGATTGTTTGGTAATAAGAGGCAAAGATGAAAGTCATAAAAGGCGTATTAGAAGAAGAACTTCAAAATTCAATACGCATGAAAAAGCAATATGAAAGGGCATTATCAAACCTGCCCAAAGGGAGTTTGGTTGAAAAAAATATTAGAGGCCATAAATATTATTATTTAGCTGTGAGACAGGGCTCAAAAGTAAAATTTATCTACAAAGGGAAACTCTCAGAAGATGATAAGAAGGATCTTTTGGAAGTAAAAGAAATGCGCACCAAATATAGAAAACTTCTCTCTCAGTCGAATAAACAAGTCTCCTTCCTGAAAAGGATTTTGAATGGAAAAGATCTACGATCTGTGTCTTGAAGTCCTCAAACGCCTGCAGAAATCAGGCGTCTTAAGTCAAATCATTATCATTGGAAGCTGGTGCCAATATTTTTATAAGGATTATTTTGCCAATGTTGAGTATAGTTCCACCATAAGAACCCGAGATATTGATTTTCTTGTTCCTGCTTCTCCCAAATTTAAAGAAAAAGTGGATATTCCAGAATTGTTAAAAGATATTGGGTTTTTATTGGATTTCAGTGCTTCAGGTCATATAAGGCTCATCCATCCGGATCTCATCATAGAGTTCTTAGTACCAGAGAGAGGGAGAGGACGTGACAAACCATACCCTTTGCCCCAATTAGGATTAAATGCACAAAGCCTGCGATACCTAGATCTACTGGAACAGAATTCGATGGGATTCAAAACAGCGGGTTTAGAAGTAAATCTACCTCATCCTGCGGCCTTTGCACTTCATAAGCTCATAATATCAAAGAGAAGACTCAAGGAGGAGAAGAGACTCCGCGATAGTCAATCGGCCCATCATATTTTAAACTGTCTGATTGAGAATGGAGATTGTGACATTATAAAAAAGATTTATGATAGTCTTCCAAAAAAGTGGAAAACGAGGATTCTATCCACATTGGAAGATCCTGAAGAAAAAGATATTCTGGCGCTGTTAGATGATTAGGCGAAACCGCCCCGATACGTCTACCACGGCCACGTCCATTCCGCCATCGGCACCATGATCGGCAAATCCGCCGTCGTCTCTTTCTTCGGCTCGAGGATCGTTACCCTAACTTAATCCCAAAATTCTACGGCAGCGTCCCTTTTTTCAATCGATATTCATATGTATTCTCTTTTGGGCATCTATTAATAATCGTTGTTTCTTCAATAGGAGCACCCATTGTCCAATACACTAATCCATCTTCATCAAAATAGGTGATTTTCATCTTGTAGAACCGCCCTTCATACCCAAAGCGGCGGATGTGCTGGATCGTTTTTACAAAGAGCTTCTCGTGAACTCTATCTCATACATGTCTACACATTTCTTAAAGCAGCCATTTTGCCCCCCGAAATTGCTTCTAAGGTCTTTTATGGCATGAAAAAATGGCTTAATGTTTTTATAAAGAATAGCTTAGTGAGGCCCGACCCCGATTTCCGATACCCGATTTCCCGATTTCCGATATGCGAGGGAAAGGGTGGCGGGGCTGAGTAAAACTCAGTTTTCCCGAGTACAGATTTGACCTTGAATTGACGCTTATGTATAGGATATGATACAAATATACGGGTAAAGGGGAATTTTATTCTAAATATTGAAATTTATATTTCATCAGCATAAAGCATAAAAACTTTCTTAGAAAGGAGGCAAGTATGCCTGTACTGTTTGAACTCGCCATTTATGGTTTTGTGGGAACGCTGTTTATCTGTAAAGGAGCTGATCCACGGTGTCCAAGGCCATTTTGGAAAATTCTTTTGTCCTTCTGCGGAGGTGTTGCCGGCGGAGCTCTTTGCAAGTATGGAGTTTTAGGCAAAGTTGCATTTGATAGTGCTAGCCTCTTTGTAGGTTCAATATCAGCTGCTGCTGTCGGTCATTTTGTCTACCTCATTTTCTGTCCAATCCCTCCAAGGACAGATTGAAAAATCAAAAGAGAAAGGTATCTGAGTTTCGGGATTTAAAAGGGGGAGACGAACACGAGTTAAATTTTTTCAGTTTTGTTTGAATCAACAAATGTTCCTATTTCAGCAAACCTAGGACGAAAAAGGGCATCCTCGTCCAGCGGGAGGAACTGCAAAATGGATAAGTCTATGAGTTCAGTGGAAAAAACTATCGGAAACATTCGTATAGGAGAGAAGATTGGCGCGGGAGGCATGGGCGAGGTCTATGCTGGATTTGATGATAAACTTGAGCGAAAGGTCGCTATCAAAGCCATTGGAGTTAAAATCCGTTCTAATCCTCAAGCAAAATCCAGATTTCTTAGAGAGGCACGGATGCTATCTAAGCTCCAACACCCCAACATTTGCCAAATATACGATTATATCGAGGGAGAAAGCAGCGATTACCTCTTTCTGGAGTTCATCGATGGCAAAAATTTGAAACATGCTATTAATGAAGGTCTGGACAAGCATCTCAAAATGAAGATAGCTGAACAAGTCGCATGTGTTTTGGCGGCAGCTCATGAAAAAGGTGTTGTTCACCGAGATCTTAAGCCATCAAACGTCATGCTGACCGAAAAAGATGAAATAAAGGTTCTTGATTTTGGATTGGCACGATTTATCAAAACAAGAAAAGAGAGCAAAAAACAAGATGAAAGTACAGCACTAGATACCCTAAAGCCTGATTTTGACCCTGAATCTGAACCAAAGGATGTGACTCTGACAATCCCTCATATGGAGAATGAAAGCACATCAGAAGCATTAGGACCTTCTCTTGTGACCTTTCAAACACAGAATGGGACAATTATGGGAACGCCACTCTATATGAGTCCAGAACAAGCACGGGGTGAAGCAGTTAGTGCAGCAAGTGACATGTACTCTTATGGATTGTTACTTCAGCAGCTCTTCACTGGTAAAACTCCCTATGATGAAACATCCGACCAAACAACAATTCTAGATAAGGCCATGAAAGCGGAGACAATCCCTGTATTAGGGCTCAGTTCTGATCTGACTTCACTGATTAACCGGCTTAAATCACCCGTGCCGACAGCCAGACCATCAGCAACCGAGGCCTTAGAAAAAATCCAAAGAATCAGGGAAAAACCAAAGCGGAGAACACGGAATCTCATAATTGCTGCTATTACCTTGGCCTTCATTGCACTCGGATTCAAGTACATCCTGGATCTCCGTTTGGAGCGCAAGGTGGCTCTTCAAGCTCGTGATGAAGCAACGAATGTGGCGAATTTTCTAGTTGATCTTTTTGAAGTCTCTGATCCGGGTGAAGCACGGGGAAATACAATAACCGCAAGGGAAATTCTGGATAGAGGCGCTCGGGAAATTGAGCAAGAGCTGAAGGACCAACCGCTTACACGCGCGCGACTGATGGATACAATCGGCATAGTCTATCGAAAACTCGGATTATATAAAGAGGCAGAACCACTTCTCAGACAATCTTTGGAAATATGCGAAAATCAATTTGATCCACAAAATATTAGAGTTGCAGAGAGCCTTCAAAGCCTTGCACTTTTATTCAAAGACCAGGGTAAATTCAAAGAGTCTGAAGAATTCACTCGCCGGAGTCTGAATATCAGAGAAGTAGAATTGTCTCCCGAGCACCCTGATATAGCCGAAAACTTACAGGTGCTTGGATTGCTCCATTACAATGATGGGAATTTTGAAGAGGCTGAAACTCTTTTTAAAAAGGCTCTCGAGATTCGTGAAAAATCATACGGCACTGATCACCCAGAAGTAGCCGATTCTCTGTTTTCCCTCGGGGCTGTGAATTACATCCAAAGTCGGTTCAATGATGCGGAACAATTCTATATGCGAGCCTTAGAGATCCGGGAAAAAGTTTTAGGCAAAGACCACCATGATGTAGCCAGATGCAACAACAGCTTAGGAGCTCTTTATCACTGGCTTGGCCAGTATGACAAAGCTGAAACTTATTATAGACAAAGTCTTGATATCCAAAAAAAAAACCTGGGTCCAATTCATCCTGAAGTGGCGGTCACCATCGATAACATTGGGATTCTCTATCATTACCGGGGCAATCTCATTGAAGCCGAAAAATATTATGAGGAAGCTTTAGAAATACGAAAAAAATCATTGGGTAAAAACCACCCGGACGTGGCGAGTAGCTATTACGGATTGGGGACAATCTATCATAAATTCGGTAAATACAAGGAAGCAGAGGATTATTATAATCGAGCGCTAAAAATTTTGGAAACAACACTGGGAACTGAGCATGCAAACTTGTCTCCAATCATTCATGACCTTGCCAGTCTTTATTCTGAACAAAAGAAATACCAAGAAGCAGAGAGTCTTCATATTAGAGGTTTGACAATTCGAGAGAATACCTGGGGAATAGATGACAGAAGAGTTCCAGACAGCCTAGGTCATTTAGGCAATTTTTACATGATCATAGGTCGATACGAGGAGGCCGAAAAGTACTACAAAAGAGCAATTACCATTATGGAAGAAGAAGTTAGCTCAGATTATCCTGGCATCGCCGAATATTTCGAAGGTCTTGGCCTGGTGTACCTTAGAACAGAGCGATATGATGAGTCAGAAAAGCAATTTCAACGAGCGCTCTCAATTTGCGAAAAATCAGAGAGACCAGACCTCGAGACAAAAGCTAATATTCTCCACGGCCTGGGACTCCTTTATTATCGCGGATTTGAGCGGCATGAAGAGGCTGAGTTAAATTTTAAGAAAGCACTGGAAATCATAGAGAGGGAATTCGGTATGGGCAGCCCTGAGTCTACCGAAACAATCAACGAATATGCAACTCTACTCAGGAAGATGGACCGAGAAGAGGAAGCGGAAAAGCTTGAAGAACGAATTAAACCTCGTTCAAAATCGCAATCAGAATAATAAGAATCCCCCTTTCACTTCCAGAACAAGAATCCCCTGATTCGGATCAGCTATCACAAAATCCGTTTCTGCGATCTCAAATCTTTCGGTCCTCTCCTTCAGGGAATGCCAGCCGTACCAGTTTTTAGGCAAAGCTTTTTCCAGTGCATCATAAACCTTCCTCTCCGATATTGGACAGTCATAAGCCAATCCCCTTGTTGGATACAGTCCAGGCATACATTTTTGAATACTCATTGGTTTTATAAGGTTTGGTCGGTTTACTGACGCCTTTACGTTTATCACAGGCTGAAATTTCAGTCAAATCTGATATAATCTGATATAATAGAAACAGCCCCGATATGTCTACCACGGCCATGTCCACTCCGCAATCGGCACCATGATCGAAAAATCCGCCGTCGTCTCCGTCTTCGGGATAAAAATCTTTGCGTTAAGCTGAAGCTCAAATGAGAATTATTGATTGAGATTACCGTTGTTATATAGAGAAAGAACCCAAATAAATAATGCAGATAAAAAATGGCAAACAAACAGCCTATTAACCAATTTATCCGATCCCACCAATTTACTTACCAGATCCCAATTTAATGAGTGATAGTCTGGCAATTTTTTTATGTAATGAAAAATAGTCAATTCTTCCAATCCCACATTTTTTGAGGACATTACGCGAAAGGATAGCTCTATACCCCTTGTTGTCTTTGATGAGATCCATAAATTCAGAGATTGGAAGAATTACCTGAAAGGCGTTTATGACCAATTCCACAGCCGCTATCAATTCTTGGTCTCCGGGAGTGGAAGGCTTGATATCTATCAAAGGGGAGGGGATTCACTGGCCGGGCGTTATTATATGTTTCATCTCTGGCCATTT
>CAZXJE010000209.1:0-6185 GCA_964640835.1 uncultured Eubacteriales bacterium | reverse complement strand
GGAATTTATGGGGACGGGCCTCAGCATCTATTTGAAAACATATAGGATAACACTAAATTTTAATGCAATTTTAACCTTAGAATATCTTTTTTGGGGTATAAATGGGCGTTCTAAGAAACTTCTACTCCTTCAAGTGTCATCAACTGTCATCTTTAGGCTACAAACTTGAGTTGAATGCACAGATGGGAGGATTTGGCACGCAGATTGCATAAAGTTTTTATCTTAAACAGGAAGAGAAACAAACAGGAACAAAATAGGATTAAGCAGGATATAACAAGATCTAACGAGATTAAACAGGATCGAACAGGATTTGGGAGGAGAGAGAGAATGAAACAGGCAGTGATGATCATCAGCTTTGTAAGCGTTTTGATAATGGGTATTTGTTTAGATGATGCATTTGCGAGCTCCAAAAAGAATCAGCTATCAGATAATTATTTAACATTCTCTTTTGTCATTCATCCTGTAAGCGTGGGATATAAACGTCAAGTGGCTCGTAGTTTTTACTTCACCGGGAATGTGGATTATGAGGGTTCCAATGGAGACCTGTACTTCCAGGGTGGAGCCGCATATATGATTCCGCGTAAATTTTGGATATTCTGGTTTTATGGGGGAGGGGGCTGGCAGTTCTCACGGAACCAGGGATATCAATTCCCCTACATGACTTTGGGCACCAGGGTCTGGATCCTTTCGTGGGAAGTTGTCTATCCCTTACAGAGAGGGGAGGAGACGGGGTATAGGTTTGGTTTCAGTATCGCCTTCTAAGATGGACTATTCGTAAAAGCTGCCGATACTATCCTTTAAGAAAACTTCTTATTTCTTTAGATCTTCGAGGATATATTTTATTCCCTCAGCCTGAGGATGGTCCGGCGCCATTTCGAGGAATTTTTCGAAGTATTCTATTGCCTTGGGCGTTTCCTTTTTGTTGAGAAGGGCATAACCGAGTTTCATGTAAGGTTCCGGCCAGGTGGGCATAATGTCAGAGGCGATCCTGTAATATTCAATGGCCTCATCAATTTTTCTCAGAGAAAAATTGATCTCTCCTAGATTATAGTTGACTTCTTCATCCATAGGATTCAGTTTATAGGCTTCTAGAAAATAATTGAGGGCAGCTTCGTTATCGTTTTTTCTTGCGCTGATCGTACCCAAAGAAGAAAGTGCATCAGCCTGCATGGGGATGCTTATGGGGCTGTTGTCCTGTTTGGCGGCCTCGAGGAAATCTTGAAATTCCTTTTCTGCGAGGTTGTACTTCTCCATTTTCATGTAGCAATTCCCGATGTAATTGTGAACGAGATAGTTTTCAGGAGAATTTTCTAGAACGAGGTTGTAGGAAGCAATAGCCTCTTCATATCGTTCCTCTTGAAAATAATTTCCAGCATCCTCCAAATTCTTGGAGGTCATCATAGCGGGCTTTTCAGCGTCTTGTAGCTCGGTAGGCGTTTCTGCTCGTTTCAGCTTAAAGTTGACACGAAGGTTTGCGTATGTTTGACTTATCTCTACCCTCTCTGTTTTTGGAAAGTAACCCTCGGCATTGGCTGTCACGACGACATCCCCGCCCGACACATTAAACATTTTCCAGAGTCCTTTGACATTCGTAGTGACCGATTTTGTAAAGGTATTTATTTTTTTGGAGACATGCTGCAGCTTCTCTACGGTGACAGTTGCGTTAGGGATGGGATTCCCGTCTTCGTCAGTCACTATTCCCTCGAGACGTCCGTATCCCATGGCCTGCGCAGCAAGAAAACTGCTCTGGAAAGCAAGACAAACGAAAGTGATTATACACAAAGTTGGAATTATGGCCTTTTTCATTTTCGAAACCTCATCCGCCGCATTATCGCTCTATCAATAAAGTTATCACAATGGGATAAAATGGTAAAGTAAAATAAAATGGGGACGGGCCACAGCATCTATTTGAAAACAATAAAGTTAACACAAAAATCGAGCACTATTTTTGCCTTAGGAGTTCATTTTTAATAGTAAAATGGTGCTTGTAAGAGTACCTTTCCTCCCTAAGCTCAAACGTGCCTTTATGCTCAATCAGTTTTCTTCCTCGAGCTTTATAACCTAGCCTTTTTGATATTTGTTCAACAAATATCTTACTCCCAACAGCTAGACTTTCCGTCCACATGCTCTCCCTTTTCAAATTGTTCGCTTCAATCGCTTCTGAAACCCAATCTTCATAGAATGTTTTTAGCTTTTTTTGAGAGTTTAGATTAAGAAAATATATCAAGAGATCAGTGTCTATGAATTTATATCTCTGGCGATGGCTCATAATCTCATTATATCCACAATGAGGCCATTCTTTAGGATGGTTCACAGCGCCTGCTCGAACCATATTTAGATCGATATATCTCATGCATCGAATAAGGTGTGAATCGGATTCCACAGCTGTCGCATTATAACGATCCTCCCAAAATGCTCCGCTTCGGCCTTTTCTATCATTGTATTCTTGAGCAGTTCTGCATGCGGCTAAATGAACAGAATTTGCAATGACGTTACTCTTCTTTTTATCATATGTTAAAAGGTGAATATGATTTGAAGTTAATGAATAATTCAAGATACAGAGTCCATATCTTTTTTTAGCTTGAAAGAGCCAAAATAACCATCTTTTCCTATCTCTTGAGAATTTTAGTAAAAACTCCTTTTTGTGACACCTATGAGTAATGTGCCATGTAAGCCCTGGGATGTAGTGACGTTTCGCTCGTGGCATTTTTTTTCTATTATTACTTTCTATCTTAAATAGACGATTTTAAGGTCAAAATATCTCATTTAAGCCTAATTATGAGGCTAAAAAATGTCTTAACTCTAAATAAATCTATAACTTCTTGTGGCCCGTCCCCAGTTGTGGTAAAAATGTAAGGATGTCAAAAGAGATACAGAAGCACTTTGATCATTTGTTGTATGAAGAAAAAATCTATCGCCGCTGGATGGAGGCCGATGCATTTGCGGCTGTTCCTGACGAGAGAGAAAATTCTTATGTGATCATGATGCCGCTTCCCAATGTGACTGGTGCCCTTCATATGGGGCATGCCATGGACAATGTGATGCAGGACTTATTGATCCGATGGCACCGCATGATGGGCGACAACACCCTCTGGATGCCCGGCACCGACCACGCGGGCATCGCTACTCAGGCTGTCGTCGAGAAGCGTCTTTTCGAGCTCGAAGGGAAAACCCGCCATGATATCGGCCGAGAGGCCCTCGTGGAGAAGATCTGGGCCTGGAAGGACGAATACCAGCAGCGGATCATCAAGCAGCTCCAGAGCATGGGCTGCTCCAGCGATTGGAAGAGGGCCCGGTTCACTATGGATGCTGTTTGCACTCGCGCCGTGCGGGAGGCCTTTTTCCGGCTTTTCCGCCACGGGCTCATCTATCATGGAGACCGCCTCGTCAACTGGGATGTCCAACTGCAGACCGCTGTTTCCGATGATGAGATTATCTATGAGAAGATCCAGGGGCACTTTTGGCATATGCGCTATCCTGTCATCGATCCCAAACCGGGCGAGCCCCAGCACGTAGTCGTAGCTACAACCCGACCGGAAACAATGCTCGGCGATACAGCCGTTGCTTGCCATCCCGACCCGGCGGGCGAGCTCGACAGGCTGAGTCGCCTTCTTCTCGAACGGATCAAAAGCGCACCCAAAAAGGAAAAGCCTCAACTGGAAGAAGCCCTTCAAGGAATTGAAGAACGGAAGAAAAACCTCTTGCCCCATCTTCTTAAACTTAAAGAAATGGCAGAGCAGGGAAGGAAGATATTTCTCCCTCTAGTCAAGCGGGAGATCCCGCTCATCTTGGACGAGTGGGCCAAACCCGAGCTTGGCTCGGGGTGTGTGAAGATTACCCCTGGCCACGACCCCAACGATTATGATGTCTGGACACGTCACCGCACAAAGATCAGTATCATCAATATCTTAAACCCCGACGGCACGCTCAACACGAATGCCGGTCCCTTTGTGGGACTTGACCGGTTAGAAGCGCGCAACAGAGTTGTGGCCGACCTCGAGAGCCAAGGCCTCATGGCCGACCTCGAGGACAGAGAAATTGAGATCGGCCATTCCGACCGATCCAAAACACCTATCGAACCCTACCTCTCCAAACAGTGGTTCATCAAAATGGGCGATGTAGAGGGCGGTGTTCACTGCGGTTCGAGTACGAGTACGGGAAAAAATTTCCGCGCCCCAGGGCTGGCTCAAGCCGCAATCGATGCCATAGACCGCGAATACGAATCACCATCAGGCTTGCGCTTGACCTTTTACCCCGATCATACACGTTATGGAGGCACCTATAAGAGTTGGCTTTCGGAAAAAAGAGATTGGTGCATTAGCCGCCAACTCTGGTGGGGACATCGCATTCCCATTTGGCTCGGCAATTTCCCGGCCAATGAATTGTCACATGTGATAGATATGCTTCCCGAAATAAAAAGCGAAAATCTTTGGGCCTGGATCTCCGACCATGAAGGCCGATTACACCCGCTCGATAAACAAAAACTCAATGACCTGGATGCAGCCTTACACTACGACCTCCTCGTCTGTCTCAGAGATGAAGCGGCTGAGGACGAATACGCCGCCAAGCTGGAAGCCATCGGATTAAAACAAGATCCGGACGTTCTCGACACTTGGTTCAGTTCTGCCCTCTGGCCTTTTTCCACACTCGGCTGGCCGGACCCTGAGACCGCCCAGGTCGATAGGGAGCAACGGCAGTTGGGATCGGTTAACCAACAGAGAGACAGCCTCAGCACCTATTATCCCGGAAGCTGTCTCGTCACCGCACGCGATATCATCACTCTCTGGGTGGCCCGGATGCAGCTGATGGGACTTTTTCTCTTGGGAGACGTGCCCTTTACTGATTGTTTTATCCATGCCAACATCCAGGACGGCAAGGGTGAGCGCATGAGCAAAAGCAAGGGCAACGGCATCGACCCCGAGGATATCATCGAAAAATATGGCACCGACGCCATGCGATACGTTCTTTGCGACATGCAGACCGGAACCCAAGACATCCGCCTCCCTGTCCAGGCCATCTCTCCATTCACCGGAAACTTGGTGGACCTCGCCACAGCCAAACACGGCCAGACGATATTCACCTACATCTGTCCGGAGACAGGGAAGGAATTTGATGTACTGGGCACAATGCCCGACTTACCCATGGCCAAGATCATCAGCGAACGTTTCGATGTGGGCCGCGCATTCTGCACAAAGCTATGGAATGCCGCCCGTTTTGCCCTCATCAACCTGGGGGAGCATACGTTTTCGCCCCTCTCCACCGACAAACTCAAGGCCGAGGATCGCTGGATCCTCTCGCGGTTGTCCAAAGTGATCACCAAGGTCACAGAACAACTTTACGCCTTCAATCCCTCCGCAGCGATCGGGGCAGCCAGGGAATTTTTCTGGTCTGAGCTGTGCGATTGGTATCTGGAATTCATCAAACCCCGCTTCAAAGACGAACAGTCTGCCCCTGTGGCCCGTTCTGTTCTATCTCTTGCGATCGACCAAGTGCTGCGGCTTTTTCATCCCTTTGTCCCGTTCATCACAGAGGTGCTTTGGGAACGACTCCATCTCCAGTGTCCGACTAGAGGCCTGGAGCAGCCGATCGCCTCGACCGATCTCCTGATCTCTGCAGAATGGCCCAAACCGCAACCGGAATGGATCGACGATCACATCGAAGCCGATTTTGCTCTCGTTCAAGAGGTCATTCGCTCCATCCGCGACCTCCGCTCCCGCTATCAGATCCCACCCAGCAAAGACGTTGAGGCCCTGATCAAGGCCGACGGTGATAGCGCACACATTCTCCATCGTCTAAAAAAACTCATCCTTCTTTTGGGGGGGATTGACTCACTTGATGTTTCTCCTCACGTCAAGCGTCCAGCAACAGCTGCCACCCACGTGGTCGGCGACCTGGAGATCTATTTGATCGGTGTGATCGATCCCGATCAGGAAATGAAGCGACTAAAAAAACAAAAGGATAAACTGCTCATAGATGCCATAAAAGCCGAATCGAATCTCAACAACGAGAAGTTTTTAAGCCGTGCCCCTTCCCATGTGGTGGATGCGGAAAAGAAAAAACTTAAGGACTTCCGCGCTCAGATCGAACTCATCAATAAAAATCTGGAAGCTTTAAACAACACCTAAAATGTGCTCTATTTTTTCCCGAAAGTGATCTTGATGCCCAAGCGGTGCACAGCTCCAGAG
>CAZXJE010000208.1:3401-6207 GCA_964640835.1 uncultured Eubacteriales bacterium | reverse complement strand
GTCAGATAGAAATCCGGTCCGTCTTTGATTATTCTCACAACCTCGTAGGGTAAGCTTCCGACTAGATACTCATCGGAATCCACTCCAAAGTCCAACGGATTCTGGGATCGGTAGATGGCAGTCGCATAGTCGTCACTGCCTTTTACGGGATGGGCCCGGAAAAAATAAAACGCAAAATCATGGGGCAAATAGTAGGTGAACGCGCATTCTGCAGCCGCCGGCCCGTCTCCTCCGATGCCACCCGATGAAACCACGACCGAATCTCCCCAATTAACAAGGTCTGTTGATGTCCGGCAGTAGATTGCGCCTTTCCCTTCCGGAACACTAGTGTAATAGATGTAATACTTATTCCGGTAGGACATCACCATGGGATCCCGGCTGCTTGTCCCAGGTTTTTCCGAGAATATTCCGGAGAGGCCGTCGGAATTCAATTGTCGGGCAAAAGTTTTTCCGTCCCAGCTCTTAGCCAGGCAAATATTGACCCAATCACCATAATACATGTAAAAGACATCCCCTTTCCTCAGAACATAGGGCGCTTGAAGACCTCCTTCAGTCTCTCCGAGATTCGGATCAGCCTCCATGGCGATCCCCATGGGGCGCCAGTCTTTGTCTGTCAATCTATCACCTTCCCATCTATAAAACAGCCGGGTTTTCCCCCCACACCCCGTGTATCGAACACAGGACCACAGCTGCCAGGTTCCATCAGCGGCTTGCCAGATGCCAAAATCCAGAGGTTCCTGACGGTCTGTCTGGTATTTTCCTAGATCCGGATTTCCGGCGATCTGCCACCAATCTCCGACAACTTCGGGAATCCATGCTTTATGTTCTTCTGTCATTGTTATCTCCTTATACGACTATAACCTAGCCATGAATAACGTGTTAGCAAAGAGTTAACGTATCATTCCTGGAATTCATAATACTAGAGATCTTCGTAAAATTCAAAATGACTTCATAAATACGGCTGATTAAGGAAGAATTTACAAATCTGTCATCAATCACGGTTTTGGAAATGCTCCCGTCACGTAATCGAACGTAATCGAATGTTGACAGAAATCTTGAATTTTGCTAAAAACTAGATTTTAGTCTCCGAGTTTTTCGCCTAAGGTTTTGATGACTATGGTAAAAAACCGATAGGGTCGGGCTGGAAACGGCTCTGCCTCCCGTATTTGGAAAGGAGATCACTCTTGAAGAAACACTTATTACACCAAACTTTGATTTTCTCTTTGACCATTCTTCTCGCCATTCCTTTTCTCCACTCACAAGAGCAACAATCACAGGAGCAGGAAAAAAAACCCGAGGAGCCTGCCAGGATCACAGAAGAGATCCTGGTTGTGAGTGAAGCCCCTAAAGACCTCCCCATATCCACTGTCACACGCTTGGATGCGACAACGTTTGAGAGGAATAGGCCTGTCGATCTTTCTGAAGGTATCAAGTATGCACCGGGTGTTTATGTCAGTGCGGGGAGTAAGGATGAATACACTCTCAAACTCAGAGGTATGGATTCACGGCGAATTGTACTTCTGGTGGATGGGATTCCCGTGTATGAGCCCTTTTTCAGCTCATTCGATTTAAAAACTGTAGCAGCTGGAGGCATCGATTCCCTACAGATCACCAAAGGACCCTCCTCTGTCCTCTACGGGCCCAACACTCTTGGTGGTATCGTCAATGTCATCACGAGACGGCCCAGCGCTGGACCACATTTATCACTGAATGCCTCCTATGGGGAAAGGAACACACGAAGCCTTATCCTGGATACCAATCATCAGTGGAACCGTCTCGGATTTGCTGGAACGTTTCAGTACCAAGATTCAAATGGATTTGTCTACCCTGCTGAGGAGATAGGGAAGACGGATAGGTGGAACAGCGATTATGAAAGAACGAATATCAATTTCAAGCTATACTACACCCCCTCTAACCGGACTGAAATCCTGTTCAATGCGGGTCTTTATTTTTCACAGTACGGAATTCCTCCTGAGCTAGACACAGACAGGCCCAGATATTGGCGTTTTAAAAATTGGGACAGGTATTCTTTTAATGCCGGAGGTTATACGGCCATAGGTGACAGTTCAACACTCCACTTCAGGGCCTTTTATGTGCAGTACGACAATACACTCGAGGGATACAGAGATCGATCGATGACAGATCTGAATTTCGAAAGCACATTCGACAATTCGGTTTATGGTATCTATGGCCTGTTGGATATACATCTTGCACCCACTCACACTTTAAAAACAAGCCTGTCTCTTAAAAAGGATATCGCCCGCACTCAGGACGATGTGGATGAGCCTTGGATTAAATATAACCAGGGGACGTTATCTCTGGGAATAGAGGACCACTTTTCGTTTTCTGAAAAGTGGCTGTTGATCGGAGGATTCAGTTTTGATCATTTGGAGAAGTTTAAAGGGGAAAACACGTCCAAAGTCAACCCTCTTATCGGATTCAAATTCTCACCTGTAGATCCTTTGGCACTCCATCTTTCTTTTTCTCGAAAATCTAAGTTCCCTTCTATGCGTTCTATGTATTCTAGCACATCTGGCAATCCGGACCTTGTGAGTGAGGCAGGAAATAATTGGGAATTCGGTTTTACTTACAATAAAAATATTTATTTCACCGGTTCTGTGTTTTTTACACGTTTGAAGGATATGATCGACAGCGTCAGACTCCCCGATGGGACTCCCCGATATTTCAACATCGGTGAAGCTTATATCAACGGGTTGGAGATGCAATTGCAAAAGTCCTTACGTTGGATGAATGCTACGGTTAATTATACTTATCTAGACCACAAAAACGTCACAGACGACAGGCC
>CAZXJE010000208.1:0-3301 GCA_964640835.1 uncultured Eubacteriales bacterium | reverse complement strand
GGGATTCGAGTGGACGTACTTCGCTAAGGCAAAAAATATTCAGAATGGAGTAGACTTAATTAGCCGATGACTTGTGCCAAGATCCATATAATAAAAACACTGACTAGTGTTCCGGCATAGGTCCATTTGGGTTTCCTATCGGCAAGTGCTCCGCTGGTAACACCGAGCCTGAATCCCAGTGGCACTGTTAGCGCAGCGAGAATGGCCGTAAATGTACCGGCCACAAAAATGTGCCCGAGGACTTTGGATAACCCTCCACTCGTCCAAACATCATAACGTATGATGTAGGTGATAACGAGGGCAAAAAGTGCATTCCCTGAGTAGGCACTTAGAACTCCTGTGAGGCTGCATTTGATCGCCGCAGTCTTTTCACTTTTCATCAACATGGATGCTAAAACATCAAAGACTAAACCGACCATAAAAATACCGAGAAGATGGCAAAAGAAAGGAGCAGCATTGGCCAATTTGAAGAGGACCGCGACCACTCCGATAACTGTAGATGAGCCGGGTTTGTTAACGATACCTCTGGCCATTGCCAGTATGAACAGGGCTATGACAGTCAAAAGTACAGAATAATGAGGCACATTGCTTGCGGACAAAACTTCTCCCATCATCACTTCATTGATACCCCAGAGTGAACCGAACAGGATGAACCATAACCAATTCTTAGGATTTCTCATTAGTTTTCTCCTTCCTTAAAAGACATACAGTGATACGCTCTGGATTCTCTGTTATTCCTTCCAATGATCGAACCATTCCCAGTATAGCATTTGTAAAGATTTTTTGAACAAAATCATTCATCGGAATCAAATCTCCATCGATATGCAGGGCGATCGATGATTCTCGTTTTGTCACCGAGCTTTGGATTTTATCTGCGATCTGATTGATCTGATCTGGCTGGAACACGGGCTTATCTGTGTCGACATCAAAATCAGAGACAACAGCAAAAAGCTCTTCCGGAAGGGTTTCGATCTTTTCGGAGATCCCATTCTTGAGCACTTCGATTTTTGTGATCGTATTATCCCCTTTAAAGCCTTCAACCAGAACGATATCAGGCCTATCGAAGTGCTTCACAGCTATACTCTCAGGATTGGGATGGTCTTGGCTGCGGCTTAGCACCGCTAATCGTTCCGGTGATGTCATGGATACAGCGTCTGCACCCGCCTCGACGAAATTCCAAGAGTCCTTTCCATCGGTATCGAGCTCAAATCCATGCGCACAGTGTTTGATGACTGCAACGGAATACCCTCTCTGTTTTAGCTCAGGAACCAGTTGCGTGATCAAATGCGTTTTTCCCGTGTTGGAATTTCCAACAAAAGCGAATATTCTCATAAGATTAAAATTATTTTACCGGATATCGTGAAAAAATTTTATATCACAGCCCAAAACTCTTGTCAAATTTATACTTATCATTGTTAGTAGCATTTCTAAATCCGTAATGAATGACTTCCGAGTGTCCCAAATGGTGATTTCGAAAACACTCTCAGTTTCCCCAGCGAGGAAACTTCGCTCGGTTCCGGGCTTCCCTCACATCTCCCTTTGGGAGATGTACCATGCCCGTCCAGCCCTTCACACGGTTTTCTCCACCACACAATTGGGACACTTAATAACGCAACTTGTGCCCAAATGATCACAGATTTGGAAATGCAACCTTTATCATTTATGTGAGGGCTTTTTTACAGGGGATGAAGAGATACGTGTTGGCGCAGAAGCGGCCGATAACAAATGCTATGGCTGCGGCTATGGCTCCTATCGGATTGAAAACAGCAATGGCCACAAACAAGATGCTGAAAATGGCAACAACTTCTATGGATGTGGCAATGGTAATCGGTGTTGTCCTCTCGTTTTTCACAAGAAGAGCTCTTTGGAAGGAGATGAGAACTGTAAGGCTGGGGAGAAGACTCAGTATCTGTGCGGGAAGGCGTGCGAATTGAGTCAATTCCAAAGAAAGTCCGGAAACTTTGTGGAACCAGATGTAGGAGAGAGGCGTAAAGGTGATGAGAGAAAGTGCAACCACGACTGATATTCCAAGAAAAAAAGCGAAATTGCGCAGCATTTTAAAGTTCTTGTTTTTCTCTCCCGAAAGCGCTATTGCAACTTCCTGGAAGGAAAGGCCCATACTCCTGAATATAAACACAAGAGAATTGATCACAGGCAGCACGGCTAAAGATTCGATGGGCATGCGGCTCTGCCCCATAAAAAAGGTTACCATGGGATGAACACCCAAAGCCAAGATGGATGTCAGTGCTAGCGGATAGTAGAATTTGGTTATATATTTGTAGCTTAAGAGTTTTTCTGCTTGAACGTTTTGTTCTTCAGACATAAACTGTTTCACCGACTGTTGGGCCATAAGCCGGCTGGCAATCGCTTCAGCGCACACGGCTATTGACAGAGAGAGTGTGCCAACCATCGCTCCGTTAAGAGAAAAGAAGATATAACAAATCAGAGCTGTGGTTGACATCGTTGTCAAACGGATCACTGTTCCATAAGCCACTCGGCGGGTAAGGTTGCTCCGGATCAGGATGCCCTGATAGAAGCGCCGATAACCAATGGCTCCCGGCCAGGGGATTAGAAGGATGCAGGCCTGATGTGTCAAGAGTGCGACATTCTCAGGAAGCCCGATCAAGCGCTGCACGATGAAATAAAAGACGGGTGGGGTGATAAAAATGAGCATGATGAGAGTGCATATGGCTATCAAAGTCAAAGAAAAATTTCTCAGTCTTGTGTATGAGTCGCGATTTTTCACTAGAGCCGTGGAGGCACTCATGAGCATGATGATCGGAGCCTCGATAAGGACGCCAAAGGAAAAGGCCACGCCAAAAGCCGCCAGGTTGAATTTGGGGTCCGAGAGTCTGGCAATGATTGCTGCAAGAATAGGCCCTTCTGCGGCCATCATCAGCCACGTTGCGGCCAGCGGAACCCAGAAGATGAAGATCTTCTTGTATGTGAGAGATTCTTTTTCAGCGAACATAGCCATCCAGTTTAATGGCAAATGAATGAAGAATCAAATTATTTCACTTGATTGTCACATGCGTCATTTCACTTAACATTATGGCTTGCATGACCTTCCATGGAGGAAAGTCGAACAGCCGACATACCGTACGGCCTAGGGTTTGATACTCCATCATCGACCTCCTCTAATCTTTTTTCTCCGGTATGATAGGGAGAACGATGTGCGAGGCATATTCGCTTGAATGGTGGATCGTGTTCTCGGTGACGATCCATTCGGTTTCATCATAATTATTTCCTCCGGTGTTCAGATTTCGTTCGAACAGTGGAAAATCGCTGCTGGACACTTGCA
>CAZXJE010000207.1:3790-6215 GCA_964640835.1 uncultured Eubacteriales bacterium | reverse complement strand
AACGAAATCCAATCCATTCGTGATGCCGGTCTTTACAAAGACGAGAGGATCATAATGACTCCCCAAGGTGCAGAGATCGAAGTCAAGGGCGGAAAACCTGTCCTGAATTTCTGCGCCAACAACTACCTGGGACTATCCAGTCATCCCAAAGTCATTGAAGCGGCACATAAAACCTTAGACGAATGGGGATACGGGATGAGTTCTGTTCGCTTTATCTGCGGCACACAAGACATCCATAAAATCCTTGAACAGAAGATTTCTCAATTTCTCCAGACGGAAGACACGATCCTTTATGCGGCCTGTTTTGATGCCAACGGCGGAGTTTTTGAACCTCTTATTGGGGCTGAGGATGCCATTATCACGGATCAGCTGAATCATGCATCCATAATCGATGGCATTCGCCTCTGCAAAGCTCAAAGATACATCTATAAGCATGCAGATATGCAAGACCTCGAAGAGAAACTCAAAGAGACACAGGACCTAAGATACCGGCTAGTAGCCACGGATGGTGTTTTTTCAATGGATGGCGACATTGCCAAGCTAGATGAGATCTGCGACCTTGCAGAAAAATACGACGCCCTGGTCATGATCGACGACGCCCATTCCACGGGATTTGTGGGTAAAACAGGAAGAGGAACACCAGAATATCGCGGAGTAATGGGACGAGTGGATATTATTACAGGAACGCTCGGCAAAGCTCTCGGTGGAGCCTCAGGCGGATTTATAGCCGGGAGGAGAGAGCTCATCGAACTTTACCGGCAGCGCTCAAGACCCTATCTTTTCAGCAACACACTAGCTCCTGTGGTTGCTGGCGCATCCATCGCGGTTTTTGACCTCCTCAGTGAGACAACAGAACTGAGAGATAAGCTCGAGGAAAACACAACATATTTCAGAGAAAAAATGGCTGAAGCTGGATTTGATATCACTCCGGGAGTTCATCCTATCGTTCCCATCATGCTCGGAAAATTCGAGAATGATGCCCAACTCTCACAGGATATGGCCAGGGATCTTCTGGAAGAGGGAATTTATGTCATCGGCTTTTATTTTCCAGTTGTTCCGAAAGGGCAGTCCAGGATCAGAGTCCAGCTCTCTGCCGCCCATGACAGACATCATCTAGACAGAGCTATCGAAGCATTCACAAAAGTAGGAAAAAAGCACGGCGTTATATCATAAATGGAGTTGTCGACAGTTTTTATGAAGATTGAGATTCTAGGATAACCATACCGATCGCGAGATCTTTGAGGTGTGAGATCGACACCTGAATGTTTGTCACGCCCATCTCCTCCGTGATCTTCTTGACAGTTCCGGAGAGGATAAGCTCAGGCTTCCCCTTCTCGTTGTTCGCAACTTCGATCTCTTTGAATGTTATGCCCTCTCTCCAACCTGTGCCGATAGCCTTGAGAAGGGCCTCTTTCACAGCAAAGCGCGCAGCATAGTTCTGGACGTTATTCCTCTTGTGTTCGCAGTATTCGATCTCACCCCAGGTAAAGATCCTTTCTTTGAACCTTTCTTGTTTGGATAACAACCTCTCTATGCGCTTGACTTCTATGATATCTGTACCGATCCCGACGATCATTTTTTGAGTTTCTCCATGGTGATCCCCGTGTAACCATAAAAAATCGAGACGACGGGGTTCATCAGGTTCAAGAAAGCATAGGGAAGATACACAAAGGGATTTACCCCCAGAGTGGCCCACATGAAAGCACCACAACTGTTCCAGGGAATAAGGGGTGAGGAGAGTGTTGCCGAGTCTTCTAAAACCCGCGACAAGTTTTTCGGGTGCAAATTATGTGCTTCAAAGGCACTCTTGTACATCCTGCCCGGAATGACGATAGCGATATACTGGTCAGAAGCGATCACATTCATACCGATGCAGCTCAAGACCGTTACCGTTACGAGCGAGCCGGTTCTCTTCACTCTTTTGAGCAATGCGGAGGCAAACACATCCAACATACCCGTTCTCTCCATGATACCGCCAAATGAGAGAGCACAGATGATCAAGGCCACTGTTTCCATCATGCTCATTAGTCCCCCGCGCGTGAGAAGATCATCCACCATAGTGACTCCTGTCTCTGAAACAAAACCCGTCTGAGCGGCCTCGATGACTTCACTCAGGGAGCGCGATTGGAGGAGCATACCAAAAATGCCTCCAATAAGAGTACCTCCCAGGAGTGCGGGTAAAGGCGGGATCTTTTTCACAACCATTACGATAACAAGAAGGGGAGGAATCAAGAGTATAGGGTGAATAATAAAATTCTCTTTAAGCGTAGAGACGATTGTTTGGATATTCTGAGTATCGAGAACCCCCCCAGAAAATCGAGAGCCGAGGATTCCATAAAGAACGATGGAAAGAATATATCCTGGAGCCGTAGTGTAAACCATGTGCCTGACATGAGAAAACACATCTGTTCCGGCAACTGCTGGC
>CAZXJE010000207.1:3281-3780 GCA_964640835.1 uncultured Eubacteriales bacterium | reverse complement strand
AATAGGCCCCGGACACAATGGCTCCGGCAACCATCGACACGGGTATGCCCAATCCTTGGCCAACGCCGACAAGGGCAACTCCGACGGTTCCCGCCGTTGACCAAGAAGATCCTGTCCCGAGAGAGACAATGGAGCAGATGATCAGGGTGGCTACAAGAAAGATCCCGGGAGACAAAACTTTTAAACCATAAAAGATCATGGAGGGAACGATCCCGCCTGATATCCATGTTCCGATCATAGTGCCCACAACCATTAAGATAAGGATAGCTCCCATGGCCAAGTTGATCCCATGGACCATACCCTCATGAATCTCTTTCCAGGGATGTTTGAAATATATGGCAATCCCGGCCGCAACAGCCGCTGCAGCAATCAGAGGGATATGGGGAAGGAGTCCGAAGACTTTGATCGTCACAAACAGGGCAATAATCAAAAAGAGTACTGGAATGAGGGCAGCACCCAGTTGGATCTCTTTTTTTTCGTCAGACACCTTTGTGGACAT
>CAZXJE010000207.1:0-3271 GCA_964640835.1 uncultured Eubacteriales bacterium | reverse complement strand
TTTAATGGAATTAATCACAAAAGGCAACTTTTAACCTAATTAGATCGGAGGTGTGGCCGAAGAGAAAGCACTGTTAGGGTTCCTACCTGCCTACATGGGTATCTGAGGCGAACGGCCAAACGAACTGTCATAGCTGAAATGGGGAGAGCGACGATTCCGGCTGCAATTATTGCAAGGGGCGAAAGTTCGTAGCCGACATTGCACGTGAGGGAACAGTCCCGAACGATCTTACCCAACCCAAATGCCAGACCGATCAAGAATGCTGGCAGAACTGCAAGGACAAGTTTTAGAGATTCGGATTTTTTATCTCGGGTATTTGGCGATTCAGGATTGCTGCACACGGATAAAGCTTATCCACAGAGGATTAAAAAAACAAGGGAGCGCATAAAAAAAGCTTCTCAGGACTGAATGAAATAATAAAAAAAAGCTCTAATTCGTGAGGCCCCGTCGCCCACGCAATCCCCCGATCTTTTCGAATGCCACATGGACCAGAAACCTGAATCCCCGCATCAAGTACCGGCCAAGCAACAGAATGCCAATATTTGAATAAGGATTTAAGGTTTTAGGAAGGAAAGTATCGGCAGATTTTATGAATTATTCAGAAGAGAGATGGATTATTCACGAGTCGAGGTTGCTGCAAAGGCGAGGCAGTGGCCCATGAAGTTGTAGTGAACTACTGCGAATGGGCTACAACGAAGGCTTTGTAGTGAGATCGGCTCGCCTGAAGGGTAAAAGATGCCGATAATATAGATTTTAAGATCTGGGAAGGAAAGTATCGGCAGATTTTATGAATAATTCAGAATATCTTTGTGATTTTGATTCCGCGATAATACTTTTTCAAAATCTCTTTATAGTCAGCACCGGCCACTGCCATCCCGTATGCGCCAACCTGGCACATGCCTACGCCGTGTCCCCAACCTCTCCCGTTGAATGTGTAATGGGTCAGCTCACCAGTTTCATCATACTCCCGGTCTATGACAAAAAGCATCTCTCGCAATCCCAGCACCCTCCGGATTCTGAGTCCTTTAACAACAACCTGAGCCGTATCTCCTTCGATCGAGAGCGCCACCACTCTCTTTGAGTCGCCCCTTGTCAGGACTACCAGGTCTTGCAACTGTCCCACCGGGTAGTACTCATTGATCCTTTTCTCCAAGTCCTCCTTGGATATCCGAACCTCCCAACTGTGAAGTGCCGAGCTTCGGTCCAAGACATTGGAATACGGAGGATAGAGGATCGTCAACAATCGGATACTGCTGTCCTTTTCGATCCAGGTGATCTCTTCTCCTCCAATAAGATTAATTTGCGATAGAAAAGAGCTGTTTTCATTATGGTTTTTGACAAGGAAATAGCCCGGAGAAAGCGCTATATCTTTCTCCTCGCTATCCTCTTTAACATATACTTTTCCATCTTTAAGCTCTTTGAATATTCCATGATGAGTCACATCGGGATGCCCCTGAATGATCCTCCAAAGGTAATGGACGACTTCACCGCGTGTAAGTGTCCTTTCCATCTCCTCAGCGTTTGCAAAGGCAGGGAAAATTCCCTCTTGGAGGAGATAAGCCAGGCGACTGCCTACCTCTCCATTCCATTCACCGACATCTTTAAGAATGAATTTTTTCTCACTCTTGAGCATCAAATTATCAATTTTCTCTTGCCACCCAAGAGTATCGACCACAAAGTTGGCGAATGTCAGATGGTTGATCACGACAGGCTCACCCGTGAAGTTTTGTGCTATTTTACCAAGAACCGGCATGGCATTTTTAATCCAGAGAACCGCTTCCTCAAAGCTGACTTCCGCTCCATAATACACAGGATCCATCTCCTGAGATATCACTTCCAGACTCAACAAAGAGGCGATCTCAAGATTGATATTATTCCCATTGATGTAAACGGGCAAAATCAAATTTTGGCTCTCCAACTCCCATTCCCTTTGCTTCTCATAGATACATTCTGTACTCCTGAGATATGGCAGAGCAGGGCCTTGAAAAACATTTTCCACATTCTCAGTATTCCCCCCACAGGTGCTCGTGTAGAGGGCATCGATCAGTCTTCCCCTGTACAGAGCGACCTCACCCCGTGTCTCTTCGACAGCTTGGCTGCTCAGAGGGTGTTCGGCATTCATCCCCTTGTAGAACTGTGATTTGGGTGTGTCACAAAGGTCATACCCTAGGTCATCGTTCTGCTTGAGGTTTTTCGTAGCGTAAGTACGAGCAGCTACGGCCTGAGCTTTATGGGCCTCGAGCTCATTAAAATTGTATGGGGAAAGCTCGCTGGGCACCACGGATCTCAAATAGTCCTCGAGGTTTAGGGTATTCACAAGGACAACACCTTTCCGGCTTGCCCTGAGGATGAAGATTCCCCGATAATCCCTCCCCTTAAATGAGAGATAGCTTTGACCTGTGCTGGGTATAAAATAGAGAACGGTGTCATCACTCAAAGTCTTCAGCTCATCGTTCACAAGAATCCAGAGCGGCTTTGATTCGTCTTCGGTGACCTCTTCCTGGAGGATCCAAGTGTCTTTGACACCTATCCCGTTTAGCTTTCTCACAAAACTGAGAGCATCCCCTCGTGTAAGAAAATCACCCACAATGACCTGATAGATGCCTTCGATCTTATCCTCAGTGTTCTTGGTTACAAAGACCTTATGAGCAATGATCGTCCTGAGTTCCTGTGCAATAATTTCTGCATCTTTGACATCTTTGGTTTGAGCAACTTGTATCAGGAATTTTTCAGAGAGTTTTTCCTTGTGGCCCTTCACAAAAACGTCCTCAACATCCTCTGCGATGAGCTTGTAATTTTCTTTGACTTCATAGACTTTCATGCCATCTGAGGCAGAGATTTGAATCTGACTCAAGTTGACACCGAGTCCTATTCTGATGATCGGCTTGGGGATCAAATACCCATGAAAAAACGCTTTTTCTCCAGCAAATTCAACCGGATCGCTCCCCAAAAAGAATAGAGATAGTGATGCTATAACAATATACTTCAGATTCTTCTTGCGGATTTTTTTCATGGACTGACTTGAAGGAATTATATGGAAACTTTTGGCTAAGTGTCAAGCAATAATTCTATATATTCAACCTCTCCTATTTATTCACACAATATCTTGTGGCTTATATTCTTTATTAAGAATGACATACTTTAGCGGAAATTCCTCCATCTGTCAACACTTTTTTGTGCGATATCAGCATTTCCAAATCCGTGTTAATGTCATTCAAAGTGATCAGATTATATGATATCAAAAACACGCTCAGTTTCCCCAGCGAGGAAA
>CAZXJE010000206.1:0-6220 GCA_964640835.1 uncultured Eubacteriales bacterium | reverse complement strand
GCGACATCCACTTATTCGCCTCTGGATAAGTCAGACTGTCGTGAAATAATTAATTTAGCGCCATTTTAATCAAAGAGAATGTAATGGTTTGAGGATTCTCTCACGACAACTCTTCAAGGAGGGCTTTTGCCTCTTTCAGATCAGGGGTGTCAAATCCTTCGGTGAACCAACCGTAAATCTCTGATAGCATTTTTCTGGGCTCTTCCTTTTTGCCCTGCTTCAGCAGCAGACGGCTCAGGCTCACCACTGCCCGCAGTTCAAACAACTTCGTACTCCGCTGGCGGGAAATGTCGATAGCTTGACGAAAAGATTCCTCAGCCTCGCTCTCACTCTCCCCTTTCTTCTGCAGGAGCTCTCCTTTGAGCCGAACCATCTCTCCTTCATAGAAATGTTCGCCAGTTTTTTCCACCAGAGCGAACGCCTCAGACAGGACTTTCAATCCTTCCTCTGTCTGTCCCGCTTTCCCATATGCCTCAGCCAGAAGACCTAGAAGTCTGGGGCGATAAAAATTAGTACCTGCAGCCTTCATGCCATCCAGTCCTTTGCGCATAAGCGATATCCCCTCTTCAATCTTACCTTCCTCAGCTTGCACCCATCCCTTATAAATAGTCCCAAAAGCCTGAACAAATCCAAATCTTTGTTCTGCTGATAATGAAACCACTATCTCAGAATGCTCCTTAGCTACCTGTGCATCCCGGAGAAACAAATGGGCTATGCAACAACCATAGGCCCGGGCCAAGGCCAGGGTAAAAGGATGATCCAAATCTTTAGCTAAAGCGAGTGCTTCCTTATACCGCATCCAAGCCTGATCCAAATAACCAAGAAATCCAAGAGCAAGTGCTGACCACATTAGAGCGTTCACCCCGGGATCCTGGCCGAAGATAAAAGCCAGGGAGCGGTGTTTCTGAGGGTCATAAAAGGCTATCATGTGCTCGAGTTGGTCTCGAGCCTGGGCAAATTCTCCAATCGAAATCAAGTTCTCTCCCCGCATCTGATGGGCCACGGCTAAAAGCTGTGGATCTTCAGTGCGCTCAGCTAGGCTGAGGAGCTGGTCTGCCAGCTCGAGTGCTTGCTTGTACTCCGCGCGGAATCTATGAAATGTCGAGAGCGAAAACAATGTATTGACGAGAAGAGGAACCTCTCCTATCTGTTGGCATAGATCTTGTGCCCGTTTGTAGACGTGCCCCGCTTCCGGGGCTCCATATCCCTTTGTGGCTAATAGAGGCACACCTATACCAAGCAACAGTTCAAGTTCTTTCCGGGCGCGCTCAGGTGTATCCGGAAGGCTCTTGAGAAGCTCCAGACCTTTACTGAAATGCACGATCGCTTCTTTGTTGGCTGACAACCGCACAGCCTTATTCCCTGCCTTGTGCAGATACTCAACAGCCTTCACCTTTATTCCCGACTCCTCGAAATGTCTAGCCAGTTGGACAGAGATTTCTTCTGCCTGCTCTCCGTATAACGTTTCCAGCACATTCCCCACTTGCTCGTGCAGATGTGACCGCTCCACTTCATCCAGGCTGTTGTAAAGATATCTCTGAAACAGGATATGCTGGAAGATATACAGGGAGAGGCGCTGTCTGTCAATCTGGCGAATGCCCTTGGCTGACACTAAATGATGCTGCTTGTCCAACTCGCTGCTTAGCACCCGAATTAACTTTTGAACCTCAGTCTCTTGGAGCCGGGCCATAACTTCAGCAGTGAACTCTTCACCCTCCACACTGGCTAGGGTTAGCAATTCCCGTAACTTTTCGGTCAACCGGCCGATGCGCCCCTCGATCACTGCATCCACCCTAGCAGGCAGTGCATCCCAGTTCAATTCTGCTCCCTCGACCCATTTGCCCTCTTTGTCCCTGACCAACACTCCCCCCTCCTGCATATCTCTCAACAATTCTACAGTAAAAAGGGGATGTCCTTTGGTCTGCTTGTAGAGTGTGTCCCGGAATGAAGTACCCAGGCGGTTTGGCTCGGCATCAAGGAAAGCATCTACGAACTCCCGCGATTCAGCCTTTCCCACCGCCAATTCGAAGTCCCCAAATTCGCGTTTGAACTCGTTGAGGACAGGCTCGAGCGGATGGCGTTCTCCACTCCGTCCCAGGGCCACCTCATCTGGCCGAAAGGCCCCCACAATCATGATAGAAGTGCCTCTTATTCTGCGGCCCAAGTGGAAGAGCAAGCTGATGGATCCAGAATCCGCCCACTGCAGGTCGTCCAGCACCAATAGCGATGGTTGCTGCCGTGCCAATGCTTGAAGGACCCTGGTGTACTGCTCGAAAAGCACGTTCTGGTGCGGGGTGGCAGTAGCAGGGATGTTTGCCTTGCGTTCCACAAGTTTCTTCAGCTGGCGCAGCCAAGGTGTCTTATCGGGCTTGAATGCTACAGCGCGTGAAACCAGGGCTGCACCAGAAACAAAAGTATCAATCAGGTCAGGGCCGTTATCAACAAGCGCTTGAACTGAGAGAGGAAGAAGATTCCACAAGCAGGTGGCATGCTCTCGGGTAATGGAACCTGCCTCCCATTTGGTTTCAACGTCGCCGGTTATCAAACTCAGCACCTCGTAGAACGGCAAATATGGATCGCCGATGCCCGTATTCGCATTACAGTTCCCGCTGGCAACGATCAGATTAGGGTGCTTCTCTTGAGCCCGCCTGGCAAATTCGGTAATAAGCGCCGTTTTTCCGTTGCCGGCTTCGCCGGTGACGAATACCACCTGACCCTTCCCAGAGATTGCCCTATCGAAAAATTTGCCGAGTTTATCAAGTTCTTTCTCTCGCGCCACAAAGAGGGATCTTTCCTCCACAGCAAGTTTTTCTTCGCTTTCGAAAAGAAACGCTGGGATCTGAGGCTTCTCATGATCAGCGGCTGGGGCAATGCCTTTTTCTGTGAGGCTCAATTCAGAAAGGAATTCTTCTGCACTTTGATACCTCTTTTCTCTGTCCTTTTCCATACATTTGAGGATCCAATGGCTTATTTCGCCAGACACCTGATCATTGAGCTCTCTTGGGTCTTGAGGCATCTCTGTCTTATGTTTCACAGCTATGCTTAAGGCAGTATCTCCTTGAAAAGGAGTCCTCCCGGTCAACATCTCATAAAGAATCACTCCCATAGAATAAATATCTGAACGCTGGTCAGCCTCCTTCCCATCCACCTGTTCTGGTGACATGTAATCAGGCGTTCCGACAATCATTCCTGCCTCTGTTACTCCTTTGGCCTCGATAGAACGCGCTATCCCAAAATCCATGATCCGCGCATTTCCTTCCTCATCAACCATGATATTCTGCGGCTTTAAATCCCTGTGCACAATCCCTGTTCGGTGCGCTTCGGAGAGGCCTTTGCAGACCTGTTTGGTTATAGTTATGGCCTGTTCTGCACTCAAGTTCCCCATTCTCCGGATAAGCTGCTTGAGGTTTTCTCCATGAACATATTCCATGGTGATGAAATGTGTTCCCTTATCTTCACCCAGGTCAAACATCTGGCACACATTTTTATGCCTGATCTTTCTGGCGAATTTCAGCTCGTTGTTGAATCTCTTAACAGTCTTCTTATCCGAAGCGATTTCAGGCTTGATGAGCTTCAGGGCGATTTTTTCGTTTATCTTATTGTCGAGGACTTTATAGACTTTCCCCATACCGCCTTTACCCAGCTCTTCAATAATCTGGTATCGTCCAGCAAAAGTGGAGCCTGCCGTCAATTCTTCTGTAGGTATTTCGAGAGTTTCAGTGACAGGGATTTCCTTTTTGGAAGGAAGGGGTGTGGCGCACTCTTTGCAATATTTGGAGTCGGAAGGATTGTCAGTATCGCATTTAGGGCATTTGATAACCAATGTTATCCCTTTTATTAGCTTGAAAAAAGAATAGCAAGGAATGCGAAGATAGTCAAATTGGTGATATTGATAATATTCTTTGACTTGGTGCTATGAAAAAAGCGGGCTAAATGATAATGACGCACAATGTATATATTTCACGGCATTCCGCTATTAACAATGGAAATGATACTGTGCGGCATAAAGAATAGTTGATTGATGAATTGAGATGGACCTGCTTTGACAACACATGTCAACTTTAGTTTTATTTATTCCAGTTTATCTAACTTCCAGTCATAAAAATTTGCGATATTATCGAATTTTATAACCCGCGGTTATAACCTCCGGTTATAAAGTATTCGTTTATCTCCTGTATTCAGTCATATTTGACTCTCCTATCATTAATTGTTATTCTTTTCTCATCCCAGCAAGATAAGGGGAATCAATGGCAATTAAATGTCCCAAATGTCAGTCTGAAATCTTGGATGATTCCCGCTTCTGCAGCAAATGCGGAACGCCCATTCATCCTTCAGAGGGAATGTTTTTCTCACATACCCGGACCATCCTGAGACCTAAAGAGGAATTAATTCCTGGGACCATACTCGCCAGTAAATACAAGATAGTTGAAGTCGCCGGAAGAGGGGGAATGGGCATCGTTTATAAGGCAGAGGATACCAAGCTGAAACGAAGCGTTGCCCTTAAATTCTTGCCTCCTGAGCTAATGCTAGAGGAAGAGGCTAAGGAACGCTTCGTGCTCGAGGCTCAAACTGCAGCTTCCCTGTCTCATCCCAATATCTGCACTATCCATGAGATCGATGAAGAGGAAGGCAAGTCCTTCATTGCTATGGAATACGTGGAGGGGCAGAGCTTAAGGGCAAAAATAGAGAGAGGGCCTCTGGAGGAACAAGAAGCCCTGGATATTGCTATCCAGATAGCTGAAGGCCTGGATGAGGCGCATAAGAAAGGAATCATCCATAGGGATATCAAGAGCGCCAACGTCATGGTGACAGAAAAGGGTCAGGCCAAGGTCATGGACTTCGGTTTGGCCAAGGTCACGGGAGGAACTCTGCTCACTAGAGAAGGAACAACTCTGGGAACCGTGGCTTACATGTCTCCAGAACAAGCGCGAGGAGAAGAGGTTGATCACCGCTCAGACATCTGGTCTATGGGGGTTGTTATGTATGAGATGCTTTCCGGACAACTGCCGTTTAGAGGAGACCGGGAGGCATCGATTCTTTATTCTGTTGTACATGAGGAACCGAAACCTCTCAAGGCTATAAAACCCGACATTCCCGTTGAACTGCAGCAGATTATAAATAACGCTTTAAAGAAGAAACGCGAATCCCGTTATTCCTCTACATCAGAAATGTTAAAAGACCTGAAGAAATATCAGGATGTTCTGCGAGCAGAGGAATTGGGAGCATTTAACCTGCGAACATTCCTTCGCCGCATCCGCAGGCCAAGGGTTGCAATCCCAGCTATTTGTGCGGTCCTTGTCATTGCCTTGGCCTCTGTCTGGTTCTTCAACCGCCAGGCCAAAATCCGTTGGGCCAGGGAAGAAATTCTCCCAGAGCTCGAGCAGCTCGTCGAAGAAAATTGGCGGGATTTCACCGAACCTTACAGACTTGCGGAACAAGCAGAAAAATACATTGGGAATGATCCCAAGCTTTCTGAGCTCTTTTCAAAATGCTCTAGGAACATAAACATCGAAACAGAGCCTCCGGGTGCAGATATATATATGAAAGTATACAAGGCTCCAGACAGTGAATGGAACTATCTGGGTGTTTCGCCTCTCAAAAACATCAGATTACCTTTTGGAATCTTAAGATGGAAAATAGAAAAGGAAGGCTATGAGACAGTTTTGGCTGCATCTTCCAGTTGGAACCTAGCCCAAAAAGGGGGGATGATTCCATATGATCTCGTGAGAGTGTTAGATAAGAAGGGGGTAATCCCAGAGGGGATGGTACGGGTAGCAGGAGCAGAGACGAATGTTGGCAAATTGGATGACTTCTATATAGACAAGTATGAAGTCACGAATAAACAATACAAGGAATTTGTAGACAGCGGTGGGTACAAAAATAGGGAATACTGGAAACATGAATTTGTCAAGGACGGAAGGATCCTGAAATGGGAAGAAGCCATGGCCGAATTTATGGATCAAACAGGCAGGCCAGGTCCTTCAACATGGCAGGCTGGAGATTATCTCAAAGGTCAAGGTGATCATCCAGTTTCAGGAGTCAGTTGGTATGAGGCAGCAGCGTATGCAGAGTTTTCTGGAGAAACTCTGCCCACAGCATATCATTGGGATATTGCCAGGGGTGAATATACTCCTATGATCCAATGGCCCCAACTTGGGGGGTACGCAATTTTTGCTCCCTTCAGCAATTTTCAGAGCAATGGCCCGGTTCCAGTGGGGAG
>CAZXJE010000205.1:0-6241 GCA_964640835.1 uncultured Eubacteriales bacterium | reverse complement strand
TTCTGGCTTTGTTGATTTTTTGTGTGTTGAGCGCGTTTTCACAGGATGGGACGGAAACAATCCTGGCAACAAACCTATTGAAACTCAAGGTCATAAACCAGATCGACATATCTCCTGATGGAAGTAAAGTGGTATTCGTATTGAGCTCTATGGGCAAGGATGATGGGGGGCAATACAGATATTATCGGCATCTGTGGTTGATCGATTTGGAAGATCCTACGTCGCCGATTCAGTTGACTTATGGGGATCGGAATGACAGTTCGCCCACCTGGTCCCCGAATGGATCGCAAATCGCTTTTGTAAGACAGCATAAAAAAAGGCCACAGGTCTGGATTTTGCCGCTCCGCGGAGGAGAAGCCTATCGCGTCTCAGACGCTGAATTCGGCGCATCTAATCCTCAGTGGTCACCGGATGGTCGAAAGATCTTGTTTTCCTCGATGATTCCTGATTGGGCAATTGAGGGAGAACCGACGTGGTTTAATGAACGCCCTGGTAGAAATTTTAGGGATACTCCTAACTGGAAAAAAATAGAGAAGCAGAAAAAAGGAAAAGAAATAGAAAAAGGCGAACACGAAGAAAAAGAGACAAAAAATGAGAGCGAAGAGACTGTTATTGCCAAACCCGAGGGAACCCTAGAGGAGATCCGTGCCTGGTTGGCCAAAAATGCCAGCCAAAACAATCCGCGTGTTTTTAATCGCCTCAATCTTCAGGCCGAGCGTTCGTTGCAGACACAGATCTCCTATTCTCATCTATTTGTGGTGGATGCAAAACCTGAAGCAAAAGAGGTGCAACTCACCAACGGTTTCCAGAATTTCCAGGGACCTGATTGGTCACCGGACGGGACCAGGATCGTCTATTCATCCGTAAGATATGAAAAACATCCCGACCGGAATCAGGACAGTGACCTCTGGATCATGAATGCAGATGGGAGCGATCAGGAACTTTTGCTCGATTGGGAGCACTATAGGGTGATGGCGCCGGAGTTTTCTCCGGATGGCCAGACGATCTTGTTTTTGACTCAAGACAGGAGAGAACCGGGCCACAGCCTCCGTCAATTGGCGACCGTTGGAGTGACCGGCGGCGAACCCCAGCCATTAACCTTCGATTTTGACAGGAGCATCAGTGGATATCTATGGTCTTCTGATGGAAGTTTTATCTATTTTGTTTCGTCTGATCAAGGAGCCTTCCCACTTTTTCGGATCTCAAATAAAGGCGGGTCTGTTGAGAAATTGATCGGTGGGCCAAGAGGGATCCGAGATTTTGATCTTGAAGGAGATAAACTGGTTTATGCCCTTACAGAGGTGAAGAATCCTTTGGAGCTCTATCTTGCTGATAAGAATGGCAAGGATTCCAGACGATTGACATCCTTCAACGCGGAATGGATCAAGGAGAAAAAGGTCGTTTTTCCCGAAGAGAGATGGCTCACTCGCCCTGATGGCTTTAAAGTGCAGTACTGGGCGATGGAGCCGGCGGGTCGTCAACCGGGGAAAAAGTATCCAATCGTGCTCGGGATCCATGGAGGGCCTTCGGCGATGTGGGGTCCGGGGGAATTTTCCATGTGGCATGAGTTCCAGCTCCTCACAAGCCGGGGTTACGGGATCGTGTACTGCAATCCACGGGGGAGCGGGGGATACGGCTTCGAGTTCAAGAAAGCCAATTACCGCAATTGGGGAACGGGGCCGGCCTCTGATATTCTGGCTGTCTGTGATGAGACGGCAAAATTAGAATGGGTGGATCCGGATCAGCAAGTCGTCACCGGAGGCAGCTACGCCGGCTACATGACTGCCTGGATCGTCTCGCAGGATCAAAGGTTCAAGGCTGCGGTTGCCCAGAGGGGAGTCTATGAGCTTTCTGTGTTTTTTGGCGAAGGGCGGGCGTGGCGTCTAGTCCCCGATCATTACAGCGGCTATCCATGGGAGGAGGAAACACGCAAATTTCTCGATGTCAATTCTCCTCAGACCTTTGTCGAGAACATCAAAACACCCCTGCTTATCATCCATTCCGATGAGGACCACCGTACAGGAATCATACAATCAGAATATTTGTACAAAAGCTTAAAGATTTTGGGTCGGCCCGTCGAATATGTGCGCTACCCTGGCGAAGGGCATGAACTGTCACGGTCCGGCGATCCCAAACGGCGGATGGACCGTCTCAACCGGATATGCGAATTTTTCGAGCGATTTATCACTCACCCAAAATGATCGATGATGAATGATAAGTGGAGGGAATCCAATGAGTAAAGCCAAGGAAAAAAAGAAACGGAGCCTGTTGTGTGGTCTTTTCGGTCTTTTTGTTTTGTTATGGGTATGTCCCCTTTCAGAGTTATCTGCTGCAAATTCAGATGAGGTAACGATCGCCTGTGTGAATTTCAATACGGATTGGGGGAACAAGGAGCAAAACCTTGCGCGGATCAAAGGTTATGTGAATGCTGCTGCAAAACGTGGTGCGGACATCATCCTTTTTCCGGAGTTGGCCTTGACTGGCTACGAAAATGGTCCTGGAGCTAAGATGCACAGGGAGAACGCTGAAATGGTTCCGGGCCCTTCGACGAATGCCATCGCGGAATTGACGCGTAAATTAGGTGTGTATGTCATAGTCGGAATGCCCGAGAAGTCGAGTGAAGATCCGGATGTGTTTTATAATTCTGCAGCTATCATCGGACCTGAGGGAGTAGTCGGTTCCTACGCCAAACTCATGCCTTTCGGGAATGAGATGAGGTGGTGCAAAAAAGGAGAGAAACCCTTCGCCTTCGACACGCCGTGGGGATTGGTGGGAGTTGGGATCTGTTATGACACGTACATGTTTCCTGAGCTTCCGCGGTATTATGCGGCATTGGGCGCACGTCTCTATGTGCACATCACTGCGCTTGGGGATTTTACAGGATGGAAATCCTATTATATCAATCAGATGCAGGCCCGCGCTATCGAAAATATGATGTTTGTGGCCTCTTCAAATATCGTGGGAAAGGACAGGATGTCAGATTATCCAGGAGCAAGTTTTGTCCTCGGGCCCGGAGAGGAGGCTCACGAGGTGAAGTTTTATGCAGGGCCTGCCAGTGAGACAAAAGAAGAGGTCATCCTGGCCACCATTGATTTGGCAGGGGCGGATAGGATGCGGCAGAATTACCCGCTTTTTAGAGAAAATCCTGTCTCAGGAAAACCGGATTGGCGTCTTAAGTTATACAAAGACATGCTACATGCCATCGGAGAAAAAACTAATCTGGATAACTACAAATGAAGGAACAAATAGGGGGACGGTTTTATTTTTTATGTAGGGACCGTTTCCCAAACGGTCCGTTCGGGGAACGGACCCTACAAAAAGGTGACAGTCCCCTTTTTTTCTTCACCCCTGGAAAAAGGTGACAGTCCCCATTTTAGTCCCTTTTTAAGATAAAAGGGATTATAATAGGGTTCTGGATTTTTAAAAGCGGGAGAGGAACAAAATGACTGATAAAAGACTCGATATCGTCAAAGGGGCGATCCTTCTTGAGCACAAAGGCAAGGCCCTCTATGAATCTGTGACTGAAACCACAAAAATCGAAGGCGTCAAGGAACTCTTCAAGATGCTTGTCCGGGAAGAGCAGAAACACATCGATCTTTTAACCAAACAATATTCCCGAATTCTTAAGGGACAAAGCCCTGATGCATCTGATCTCGAGCAGGGGGATGCGACTGTAACGGCTACGATCATTTCCGACGATGTAGTCAAAGAGGTTCACGGTGCAGGATATGAGGCGGCGGTTATCTCGGCTGCCCTTGAGTTCGAGAAGAATGCCGTCAACTTCTATACGAAACAGTCGGAAAAGGCTGAGTCGGAAGGGGAACAAAAACTCTACAGGTGGCTTGTCCGGTGGGAAAAAACCCACATGATGATGCTGGCTAAGTTGGACAACGAGATCAAGGAACAGATCTGGTATGACAATCAGTTCTGGCCTCTGGATTGATTTCGTTCATGCCCTGAAGATGGATCGAATCCTCTTTCAGTTTTGAAATGTAAGCGAAAGCCATTCGTTTTCCGGAGCCATAAGGTTTTCGGATATAGAGCAAAACAAAAGGAGGAGTCATGCATTATTCTTTTAAAAAGATGTGTTTTTTTGTTGGCGTTTTGGCTGTTTCTATGATTGTTTTTTCGTGCCAGGCGAGTCAGGAAGGCCCTGTCTGTAAGCTGCAGTTCGGTGTATCGTTTCCAGAAGAACAGAGTGCTGAGCCCCTAGATGGCCGAGTGCTTTTGATACTGTCTACAGATGATAGTCATGAGCCCCGCTTTCAGATCAGCGATGGACCCGACACACAGCTCATCTTCGGGATCGATGTGGATGGCTTGAGCCCAGGAGAAAACGCACTTATTGATGAGGGTGTTCTAGGGTATCCGATAAATAGCCTATTAAACATTCCTGCTGGAGAGTATTGGGTACAGGGGCTCCTCCATATTTATGAGACCTTTCACCGCGCCGACGGTCATGTGGTAAAGCTTCCCATGGATAGGGGAGAGGGGCAGCATTGGAACCGCGCCCCCGGAAATTTCTTCAGCACACCCCAAAAGGTGTATATCGATCCCACAAAGGATCAGATGATCGCTGTCAGTTTAGACCAGAAGATCCCTCCCATTGCCGACCCCCCCGAAACAAAATACATCAAACACGTGAAGATCCAGAGCAAGCTCCTCACCGAATTCTGGGGCCGGCCCATGTTTTTGGGTGCCCATGTGCTTCTGCCCGAAGGTTTTGATCAGCATCCTGAGACGCGATATCCGCTCTGTGTCTTTCATGGCCATTTCCCGTACACATTCGGTGGGTTCAGGGAAGAGCCACCAGACCCAGACCTAGAACCGGAGTACAGCGCGCGCTTCGATTGGCCTGGTTATAACAAAACGCAGCAGGAACACGCGTATGAGTTTTACAAATACTGGATCGCTCCTAACACTCCGCGGATGCTCATTATAGAAGTCCAGCATGCCAATCCCTATTATGACGACTCCTATGCTGTGGATTCCGCCAATATAGGGCCCTACGGAGATGCGATCACGTATGAGTTGATCCCCTACATCGAGGACAAATTTAGGGGTATCGGCGAGGGTTGGGCCCGGTTTCTTTATGGAGGTTCTACGGGCGGATGGGAAGCGCTGGCCGTGCAGATCTTCTATCCGGATGAGTACAACGGATGTTTTGCCGCTTGTCCGGACCCGATCGATTTTCGGGCGTATACACTTGTCAACATCTACGAGGATGAAAACGCTTATTTCCTGAAGAGCCCGTTCAAAAAAACTCCTATCCCTGGGAGACGGAATTATTTGGGACAAGTCAGCTGTACCCTCGAGGAGACCAACCTCCGCGAGCTGGTGCTCGGGACCAATTCACGCTCCGGCGACCAGTGGGATATCTGGCAAGCTGTCTACAGCCCTGTGGGTGAGGACGGGTATCCCAAGCCCATCTGGGACAAGATGACCGGAGAGATCGATAAAGAGGTGGCCGAATACTGGCGGGAACACTACGACTTGAGCTACATTCTCCAGCGGGATTGGAAAACACTTGGGCCTAAGCTCGAAGGAAAGATCCACATCTACTGCGGAGATATGGACAATTATTACTTGAACAATGCCGTATATTTGACGGAAGAATTTCTGGAGAGCACCATCGATCCCTATTACGATGGTGAAGTGGACTATGGGGATAGAGCGGAACATTGCTGGAATGGCGACCAGACACGGCCGAATGCCCTTTCGCGCCTGAGGTACAACCAGATGTACATGCCGGAGATTCTGGAGCGGATCAAGAAAGGTGCCCCTCCAGGCGCAGACCTCACCAGCTGGCGCCATTAAAATAAAAGGGGACAGGCTACTTTTTATAGGGGTAATTAAAAAAGTAGCCTGTCCCCTTTTCGCATTCATTGTAGAGACTGTTTCCCAAACGATCCATTCGGGGAAAGGACCCTACATCACTAATGGCAACCTTATGCAATATGTAGTTCGAGGAATGGACCTTACATCGTACTTGGTAACGATCCCTCAGGGGGATGAATCCTAAATATAAAAAGTATTTGTCCAATTAAGCAAAATAACAACCTTAGAGAGGTCGTTTGCGTATAAGAGAACGAGAGGAAAAATATGTTTCAAAATTACATCAAAACAGCACTGCGAAACATGAAAAAATTCAAGGGGTACACTTTTATCAATATAGCCGGACTGGCTATTGGTATCGCCTGCTGTATCCTGATACTCCTTTGGGTCCGGGATGAGTTGAGCT
>CAZXJE010000204.1:0-6245 GCA_964640835.1 uncultured Eubacteriales bacterium | reverse complement strand
CCTTCAAAAAAGGGGACAGGCTACTTTATTAATTAACTCTATAAAAAGTAGCCTGTCCCCTTTTATTTTAATTGGTTCGACGGGCTGCTCGCAGAGCATCTTTGATTTGGTATTTGAGGGATTTTTCGGTGTTGGCGCGGATGCTGGTCATACAGTTTCCGCACGTATTGTTCTTTAAAAAATCCGCCTTAATCTCTTTCTGTGATGTGTAATTTCCTAGGTGAAGACCGCAGGGCGAAAGCGTTGCATCCGGATTAACAATCAGGAATTTTTCTCCTGCTCGACAGTTCCCCACGGTCAAGTTCTTAAAATACTCCAACATCTTCTTGAACATATATTCGGACGCAATGACAGTATTATATTTCTTTTTGTGTTCGCGGAGCGTTTCGATAATATCCCCCAGCTCCTCAAGCTCATCCTTGGGGATTAAATATTCCTTACTCTTTGTCCTCAGCCACGTGTATGTGCTGAGATTTAATTTAACTCCCCACTTTCTTGCAAATTCTGCAATCTGCGGTAGATCTCTGTAATTCTCTCTCTGTACGACACAACTGAACGTGAGGGCTTTGTCTTCGAGATGCTGTATTTCCTCAAGAAGCCTGACGATCTTGTTAAACAGTCCGGGAATGCCCCTGAAATCATCATGCCGCTCATCAGGGTAGTCGAGCGATAGAGAAAACAGATCAACCCCAGCCTCACGAAGGCTATCGTATCTTTGTTTATTAAATAAAGCGCCGTTTGTGGTCATCGTGATGTAAACAGCCCTTCCCTCCTCTTTGAGCGCCTTGATGATCTCCTCGAGGTCCTTTCTCAAAAGAGGCTCTCCACCTGACACCATCGCCACAACAGGTTTGAGCTCGCGGCAACGCTTTGCATAATCTGCTGCTGTTGCCCTCACTTCATCCGGGATAGTTCCTCTGAGATGACAGTGTTTACACTTAGCATTGCAGCTCCGAGTGACCTCAAACGAGATGCTATAGGCTCTGTTCAGAATGCTGTTGCTTATTCCTCTTCCCCCTACAGACAGGGCTTGTTTTAGAGTAGACATTTGGTGGCCTTTAAATACTCTTTAATTGTGTAAAATCTTATCATTCTCATCATATTCAATCAAGGATAGAATTTTCACATGCCCTGATTATGTTTTGCTAAGACATGCTCTCATTTCAGAAAAGAAAAAAACATTGATTTTCAAGCTGGATGTGGTAGAATGTGCCGTTTATTAACTTTTTTGCCAAAAAAGTAAACATAATATAACGCTAAAGCGTAACTATTTGTATAAGTGAGTAATCCTGTGAAAAGAACGATCGAAATTGTAATGGTGATTGTACTGATTGGGATAAGTGCTACTGTTCTCCTGCTGACTGGTGAATCAAAATATCAGGATGGAAATCCGGGATATTGTGTTGAACTAGACACACAAGGTGTTTCCCTCGGGGATAATTCGGCAGAGCTGGATCCAGCGGACATTGTAAAACTGGCGCCTTTTCTACCTACACCCATGTGTGTTGTCGAAAAGATGCTCGAGCTGGCTGAAGTGGACGATAACGACATAGTCTACGACCTCGGTTGTGGCGATGGCCGCATTATCATAGCTGCGGCAGAAAAATACGGGGCTCATGGTGTCGGTCTGGATATCTTCTCGCAATGGGTAAAAAAATCCCAGTCCAATGCCCGGAAGGCAGGTGTCGATTCTCTTGTAGAATTTCGTTTAGAAGACGCCACTAAAGCTGACATTGCTGAAGCGACAGTAGTCACTCTCTACTTGCTGCCAGAATCCAATGATCTACTCCGTCCTATGTTGGAAAAACAGCTCAAACCTGGTGCGTGCGTTGTCACTCACAACTATCATATGCCTGGATGGGGCGACAAAGAAGTCTGTGTCGAATCCATCAAAGACGAATTCGGTATAGAACACACGGTTTTTGTCTACAGGCCATGATCCTCGGTTTATCGCTTTAGAATTCTCCAGAGGATCCAGCCGAGGATAGCGAGTCCGATACCCCCATAGCGTAAGATGGTGTAGAGTGTCCCCGCAGTGATTTTGAATCCATAAACGAGTATCAAATACGCCACAAACAATAACGCACCAAACAGGAAAATACGGGGGCCCCAAACAGGCTGTCTGACGTTTTTCTTTTGATCTTCCATTGGCATTCCTTTAATTCCAGATTCTTTATCACTTATATCAAAGAGTGCACAGCCGGTCAATTATCCAACTGCACTCTTCGCAATTTGCATATCGGTTCAGTTGTCACGTTATGAGAATTTTACCCCTCCATATGCGTCTCCTAAAAAGGCGCACATTCATTTTTTTCTCTTAACCTGATAAAATAGAAATAAGGATTGCTTCAGGAGGAAACAATGTCACCAGACGAAAAACCCAAACTCTCTGAAGAGGAGTTCGTCCGTCGGGCGATCAAAAAACTCAGGGGAAATTATAAAGGGATTCATAGCGTCTACAGCGGATTTAATAGCGCATTTCAAGAATATTTTGGGACCAATCCGATTGCGACCACACAAAGATTGGCCAAGGAGGGCAAAATTGTCATACGCCCTATCAAAGGGGGTGTGATCCTTTACCTCCCAGAAGATGTGCCTAATCGCACCGAAAATGTCCTCAGCAAGATTCTTGAAGATTAGACTATTATTTCTTCTTCCATTTGGGAAGGCTGCGGCCTGGAGTCCAGGGAGCGCCTGCTGCTTCCACTGAATCTTTAAGCTTCTTCAGGTCGACCTCGATCACTTGTCGAATTTCCTCCAGCAGTTTCTCAAAATCGTTAGCAGCGATCTCATAATTGCGTTTGTTCGTTTCTGTGATAGAACATGTCGTCGATAATTGGGCGCTCACCCGCCTCATAATAGATGGTGATGTGGGCTCTGATCTTCGCCTTGCTGTCATATCTCCATACAGGTCGACCTGGAATTCTTGAAGACGCTGCTCAATCATACGGGCTTGGTCTGCGAGTGCTGGATCAGCTTTAGGTGTATCCAGCAATGCTTTCTTGATGAATTGAATCTCTCTCATGGCCTCACCTGCTGCCGCACCAGCTCCCATGATGGCCCTCTGGAGCTCTCCAGCTTTATTCTGAAATGCCAGTAGTTCGTTCTTATCTTTTGCCGTAAGAGTGGCCAACTCTAGAGATTCCACAAAGAATGTCTGAGGTTCGCCGATTTGGATCAACAATCCATCAACGCGTTTGGCGATCGAGACCGTGAACGTTCCGGGTATAACCAAAGCCCCTTCAGGAGGTTCATCCCAAGGGCTGCGCTGTCGCGCTTCAAGCTCTGTAGGATTCACTGTGGGATATCGCAAATTCCAAGCCACTCTGTTCATGCCTTTTGAGTTCGGTCCAGTGAGCTGGCGTACAACCTGGCCATTAGCATCCTTAATTGTAATAATTATGGCCGGTTTTTCCTCTCTCTCTTCCTTTCTCAAGGCTTCCCAGCCTGGAAACCTGACCGGCTTCCCCTCTTTTTCTATCTTTTTCTCCGCATCCAGCCTTTTTTCTGCACTGGTCTTCAATGAATCCTTCAAATAGTAGGTGAAAACCGCTCCAAAAGGCGGATTCGGTGCCAGGTAAATGCTATCTCCCAGGAAAGCTTTCCCTTTCAAATCCAGTGGCCGTTTTTCAATGTACATCGAGGCCTTTTTCACAGGGAAAAGCACACATTCCTGCTTTAGGGCATCTTCACTTGTTTGTCTCAGTGGTGAATAGTCATCTAAGATGTAAAAGCCCCGGCCGAAAGACGCACCGACCAGATCGCTCTCTCTTTCTTGGATTTCGAGATCCCTGAAAGAGATGGTCGGCATATCTCCCTTGAGCTTTACCCAGTGTTTCCCCTCATCCGGCGTGAAATAGATGCCGAATTCTGTGCCGATAAACAGAAGGTCTGCTTTCTCATGATCCTGAGTGATAGCCCAGACGATCGTTTTTTTCGGCAAATCACCAACGATGGACTTCCAGGTTCGGCCGCGGTCTGCACTTTTCAAAAGATAGGGTTTTAGATCTCCGGTCTTGTGATTATCCAGAGCGGCATAGACGGTGTCTTTGTCGTGTTTGGAGGCCCTGATCTTATTGACAAAATAGCGATCGGGAACGCCGGGGATATTGTCGACTTTTCGCCAGGTGGAACCCCCATCTTCTGTGACTTGGATCAATCCATCGTCGGTGCCTGCATAGATCAGTCCTTCCTGGAGGGGAGATTCAGATATCGAGGTGATCGTGCTGTATATAGACATGGCTCCGTGATCCCAGAGGGCATCCACACTCCAGGTTTTGCCCATGATCTTCTGCTCAAGCCGGAAGATATTGCGGGTAAGGTCTGAACTGATCGCTGTCCAAGAATCGCCGCGGTCGTCGCTTTTGTAGACTCGCTGTGAAGCATAGTACAGCCGTGTGTTCGAATGCGGGCTAATGATGATGGGGGTGTCCCAATTCCAGCGTGGCGGATCTTCTCCCTTCTCGGGCTGTGGTTTGATGTCTACGAGTTCACCGCTTCGTTTATCGTAACGGTTCAGACTGCCGTTCTGCCATTCGGCATAAATGATGTTCGGATCTTCAGGATCGATAGCACAGGCATAGCCGTCAGCTCCGGTCGTAATGATCCAGTCGCTGTTGAGGATCCCGTTTATGCTCATCGTCCGTGACGGTCCCAATTGGCTCGAATTATCTTGAGTCCCCCCATGGACATTGTAAAAGGGACGTTCATTATCTAGACTCATCTTGTAATACTGGGTCAGCGGAAGATTTGCGAAAAACTTCCAGGTCTTTCCGTGGTCATAGGTCTCATACAGGCCACCGTCGCATCCTGAGAGGAGGTAGTTCGGATTTTTAGGGTCAAAGGCCAAAGCGTGATTATCCGAGTGTTTGTGCGTCTCTCCAACGGGATTAAAAGTTTTCCCTCCATCGTTGGATACGTGCATCCAAACATCCATCTGGTACACACGGTCGAACTGGTGAGGACTTGCGTAGATCTCTTGATAATAATGGGGGCCGGTGCCGCCGCTCGTGTAGCTGCTGCGTTTTTCCCAGCTCTCGCCCCGGTTTGTGGATCGGTAGAATCCCTTCTGATCCCGATCTGCCTCGATAGTAGCGTAAATCACGCTAGGTTTGATAGGGGAGATAGCAAGCCCGATTTTGCCCATGTCTCCTTTGGGAAGTCCTACAGACAGCTTCCGCCATGTTTTCCCGGCATCGTCACTTTTGTAAATGCCGGACTCAGGTCCTCCTCCCATAAAGGCGGCCACACTCCTCCGCCTCTGATAGGCCGCAGCATATAGAATATCGGGATTTTTCGGATCCATCTCCACATCCGTCACACCCGTGTCCTTACTGATCTCGAGGGAAATATTCCAGGTTTTTCCTCCGTCATCGCTCTTATATAGCCCCCGTTCTCCCCCTGCAGACCAGAGAGGTCCTTCTGCCGCAACATACACGTTTTTTGAATCGCAGGGATTCACCAGGATCTTGGAGATGTGTTCGGATTCTTTAAGCCCCATGTCCGACCAGGTCTTTCCGCCATTCAGGCTTTTATAAACGCCATCCCCCCAACCGACGTGACGGCCGCTGACGTTTTCCCCGGTTCCGATCCAGATGATGTCCGGATTGCTGGGATCGATAGTAACACATCCTATGGAATAGGATGGCTGATCATCAAAGATCGTTGTCCAGGTTGTTCCTGCATTCACTGTTTTCCAAACACTCCCCGAACCCACGGCCAAATACCAGATACTCTGATCCTCTGGATGAATAGCAATATCACTGATCCGACCCGACATCAGCGCTGGACCGATATTTCTGAGCTTCAGCCCCGAGAAAGTCTCTGCATTCATTAAGGTGGACTTTTCCTTTGCAGCATCCTCGCCCCAAGCAGTCAAAGATAGGATAAGCATTACTACGCAAAGCCATAGACCGATTTTTCTCACTGTCTTCCTCCTTTGTGAAGAATGTTTGAAAATGAAGGGAAGTTTTTGTAGATCCCTTTTTTCATTGTCTCAATATTTTGCAACATTTTCGAGTGGTATTAAAGAATTATTTTTTTTGATGAGGTTACAAAAATTATTGTATGGCAATAACCATAAATCACTTCTATTCTGGCAAGGTGACAATCACCTTATATATTGAGTCCGAGACATTCCTGAACTTTTTCAATAACGTTCTGTTGATAGTGATTCTGTGTAAATAATTTTTACGCCAAATTTTTGGTTCAATTTGCAAATGAGATACTAAAAGATTAGAATTTTT
>CAZXJE010000203.1:0-6255 GCA_964640835.1 uncultured Eubacteriales bacterium | reverse complement strand
CATCTATCTGAGAGGGTTTTCATAAACGCTACGATCAAGTCTTCCTCTTCTGAGGTTAATCCGAGGTTGCCCATCTCATCCACATTGACATTCTCTGCAATTTCCGGTAGCGGCCAGGTGGCTCCTTCTCTGTCCCTGGTGTTGTAGAAATTCATAACATCTTTCAGCGTTTTGAAGTATCCGTTGTGCATGAAAGCTTTTACAAAATCCTCATAGGGTCTCAAGTCCACATTTCGCAGCGTGGGAACTTTGTGTTTTCCATAATTTTCTTTGGCGTACCCAGAGTATTGCTCGGTTCCTTCTAAAAATCCTCCTAGCCCATTATCCACCCACTCCTTACCGTCGGGATTCCATTCTTTGCCCATCGTGTAAAATGGATTGTCCGGATTTTTAGGGATTCCCAAGTTGTCATAGGTGAAATCTGTGAGCAACGGCGGGGTTTTCCCATCCACGGATGTCAGCACATGACACTCTGCGCACAGTCCAGTGGTGTTGAAGAGAGCAAGGCCGAGAAGTTCGTCATCATTCAACCCTAAGCCCATGTATTCCTTGAGATTGGATTCATCGATATTTGTCACATCAAGGTCCTGAGCGCAAGCATTATGCCAGAATTCGTCGAATTTTGAGGTGAACTTGGTTACTTCAAAGGATCTCTCGTAAGCAGCGATGGCGCGTGCGATCCGCTCATACGTGCCGTCGATATCACTTTCCGCATCTAAGGAGTCGGGGCCCCAAACCGTCCTAAAGAGGTCTGCATAATACGATTCTTGAACTTTCAAGATAACGCTCTTTTTATCAGGCATGTTCTGCTCGAGCGGATTGAGCAATGGACCCATGGCTTGCTCAGCAAGCGGGTCTCCCAGCTTCCACCCGGTGGCTCTTCCGTCCCAGAACATGCCACCGACAAAATTGCCCTCTTCATCTATTTTTAGTTCAGGAGTGAATCCCGCATAGGCTGCTATTGGTGGCTTACGGTTTCCAAAACGAGCTTCCAGAGCCCCCATATAGACCGAACCTCCCTTGTTCAGCTCCTCATCAGGGCCTGTCCAGCCAACAGTAGGCCCATGACAGAACGCACAGGACTGCCCCACCGGGGTGGAAAGGTTAACATCAAAAAACAGGCGCTTTCCAAGCATTTCTTTGGGTGTCAATTCTTGGGCTGCAAGTTCTTCTTTTTCGACCGGAGCGATTTCCTCCTTTTTTGAACAACCAAAAACAAATACTAGCGCAAAAATGGCCGAAAAGATTATTAAATTTTTTGTGATTTTCATAATCCTCTCTCCCATATATTTATATAGCCTTTCAATATGACGACTAATAATACCTTAGTCCACGAGAATTTTCAAACGGCCGACTTCAGCGCTTTTTTGTTATAAATTCCGATGCCGAAAAGAACACACACCCCAAGACAATTTAGCCAAAGAGAACCCGGCCAAAAGATGGCAATTGCACAGAGAAAAAGGAAAATCCGGGCCAAAACACTTAAAGACCCGAATATGTATCCGGTAAAAGCCACCGTAAAGGCGAACAATCCGACGAGGGCAAAGGAAGAGATGACGATCCTATCCGTCCAGCTGCCGCTAATCAATCCAGTGTATGCAAAGAGCAGCGGCATGATGTAAAGCCCCTTAGCCAGCTTCCAGGAGGTAAATCCGGTGGCCATTGGGCGTGAGCCAGAGATCGAGGAGGCGGCAAAAGCAGCCAAGCATACGGGGGGCGTGACATTCGAATCCTGGGACAGCCAAAAAATGATCATGTGAGCCGCCAACAGAGACACACCCATTGAGGTCAAGGCCGGCACAGTCAGGATGGCGATCATGATGTATGCTGCAGTCACTGGCAAACCCATCCCGAGTAAAAGAGAAGCTCCCGTAATGAGGAGAAGGGCCAGAAGGAGATTCGCCCCCGACCATTCCACGATCAAATGGGAAAAAGTGATGGAAATGCCGGTCATGTTTATGGTCCCGATGATGATTCCAGCAGTGATGAGCAGGATCCCTGTCGGAATCATGTTTATCGTGCCTGTGGCAAGAGCATTCACAATGTCTTTGAGACTCATTCGATTGTTCTTGCTGAGCCAGGAGGACACAACAACGGCAAGAATGGCAAAACCAGCTGTGTAGGTCGGAGTGAATCCAGCTGCCAGCATGATCACAAGAAGGAGGATGGGAATCATAAAGGGAATTCCTTCCTTTAGAATCTTAGCAGATGATTCAGGTTCTGGAGCTTGTGTTTTTTGAATTCCCTTTCGTCTGGCCTCAAGAATCACATAGAAGCCAACTGAGGCAAAATACAGAATAGCCGGGAGAAGGGCAACTCCGATGATTGTTGCATAAGGGATTTGTGTCCACTGGGCCATGATAAAGGCACCGGCACCCATGATGGGCGGCATGAGCTGGCCTCCGGTTGAGGAGGCTGTTTCCACGGCCGCCGCAAATCGAGAACTGAAGCCAGCCTTTTTCATCATAGGGATTGTGATGGAGCCGGTCGATACCGTATTGGCCACAGCGCTTCCGGAAATGGTCCCCATCAATCCGGAAGCCAAAACGGCAACGATTCCTGGTCCTCCGGCAATTTTGCGGGTCAGCGATCGCGACAATTTGATGATAAAATCTCCACCGCCCGACTTAAGAAGAAAGGCGGCAAACAGGATAAACATGAAGACATAGGTGGACGATATCGTGGCGATCATCCCGAAAAGACCTTCGTCGGTGAAGAACATCCTGTAGAGAACCCTGGAGAGATTCATGCCGCGGAAACTGAAAATGCCCTCGACATGGCGGCCCCACCACAGAACATAGGAGAGGAAGACAAGGGCCAGGACGGGAATAACATAACCTGAGGTTCTTCTCGCCAGTTCAATGGCCAGGACGACGGCAATGCCCGCAAAGATGAGGTCTGCAAGAACAGGCACTTCATTACGGTTGTGAAGAGCATCCTCGAAGAGTACCAGATAAACACTTGTGGATAGGAGGGTTAGAGCAAAGACAAAACTTACGATAGCTAGGACTTTGTGTGGTGGCTTTCTCTTGACTCCGGGATAGAGGATAAATCCCAAAAAGCCTAAGAGGCCGAGATGGAGGGCATTTCTCCAGAGGTCGCTCAGGTCTCCAAAGGTATTGGCCCAGATGTGGAAGACCGCCACCCCTGCAGCGATCCATATGAGCCATCTTTTTTTTAAGAGAGATTTAACCACAGATCGCTCCTCACTGGTCGGAAGCACCACACCATTTTGGGATTCAGCCATGGAGCCATAAGGATAAGAAAAAAGCCGAATTAATTCAACAGGAGATGCGGAGGGATAGTGAGCCCTTGTTCTTTGTAATATCTCAAAGCGCCAGGATGAAGCGGCACAGATAACCCTTCGATTGCGTTTTCGATCGACATCTTCTCTGTAGCTCTGTGCACTTGACGCAGAAAAGGTAAATTCTCATACATGTTTTTTACGAGCTTATAGATTTGGTCCTCACCGATGTCTTCGTGCACAACCAGGAGATTGGATTGAGAGATGGTTTGGATAGGCTTATCCTGGCCGGGATAGGTTCCTGGCTCGAGGATTGCGCGCTTCCAGACCGCATACTCAGAATTGACCGCTTCGAGCTGGCCCTCGGTGAAATCAAGAATCCTTATCCCCTCGGGGCCGAGAACGGCAAAGGCTTGGATGATGGCACTGGCTGGGGGGCCTGCAGGGATATTCATGCCCACGATGCGGCCGTTTTGGAGAGCACCGGCCGAAGGATTGTAGCCCAGGTATTTGAGCTTGAAGTCCTTGGCAGGCTTGTAGCCCAGAGCTTCCAGGATCACCCGGCCCGAGGTTTCTGTCCCGGAACCTCTTTTGCCGATGGAAAAATTCTTTGTCTTGATCTTTTTAAGGTCGGACATGTCGCCTGCTTCGACATACTTTTTGAGGATCACAAAGTGTTCTACATTTTCCCAGAGTACGGTGAGGGATCTTATATAGCGCTGAGGCTTATCTTTATATCTTCCTCTTCCCTGCCATGCCATGGCGCCGTAAAGGCTTTGGATTATGGCCAGGTCAGCTTCTTTATTCTTCAGAAGTTGGATGTTCTCTCCGGAACCTGCGGAGGTGATGGCTGTCATGGATATATTATCTGTTGCGTCCAGATTGTTTGTGGTTATGGTCGCAATGGCCACGCCTACAGGGTAGTACGTCCCTCCAGTGGTGGCAGTGGCGAGGACGAGCTGCAGTTTTTTATCAAAAGGACTGGACAGTGTTACAAAAGCCAGTGCCGTCAAGAACAACACGAGGAATCCCGCAGTTCTTTTGATCAATTGTCCTTTTTTCTGATATCTCATGTAATCCTTTATTTTGAGAAGATTTCCCTCTTGTGCAGGGACCGTTTCCTAGACTATTTTTTTATGTAGGGACCGTTTCCCAAACGGTCCTTTTGGGGACGGACCCTACATCATGACCTCACGCGGTTGCTCAACTGCTCACTCCTAAACAGTTTAATATATTTTTATTGGCGGGAAAAGAATTTATCAGAGCGCTTGTCTAAGAAAATTCAAATCATATAGAATAAAGGGAATAAACGGAGAAGATCAAAGGTCTAATTGAGTGTTAGGGCTGCGAGAAACTGTATTTCAAGAATGGACTGATACCGTGGAATTAGGAGACCAAACTGAACGAACAGGAACTCATCACAAAAGCCCGCAATGGCGATAGCGAAGCGTTTAAAGAGATCGTTAAAAAATACGAATCGCGAGTCGCAGCAACGGTGATTGGAATGCTAGGACACACAACCGAAGCCGAAGATGTCGGACAGGAAACATTCGTCCGCTTTTATCAATCGTTGCATCGATTCAGAGGCGATTCGAGCATCGGCACATACCTCACACGGATTGCTATCAATCTGTCATTGAATGAGATTCGAAGACGACAGCGTCGCAGGAATCTCTTTTTTTCGAAGAATGAAAACGCTATCGATAATGTTCCGGATGCACACGACTTGAAAGATCAAAAAGAGACTAACGCACTCGTTCAGTGGGGGCTTCAAAAACTCCCGCCAAAGTTCCGATCGGTGATCGTACTGCGTTTGATCGATGGCTACTCTACAGAGGAAACTGCAAAGATCCTCAATCTGCCTTTGGGAACCGTGCTGTCGCGCCTTGCCCGTGCACAAATGAAATTAAAGGAGATCTTAACACCGGTCTTTAAAGGGGAGCTTTCACAATGAAGGGGAAAGAGATAGACAAAAAAGTTTTAAAGCTGCTTTATCGCTCTTTGGATGGTGATCTGAGAGACAAAGATCAAAAAAAACTGGATGAAGCGCTAGAGAAATCAGAAGAGCTTCGTAAAGAAAAAGAACGAGTTTTGAAACAACGGCAAGCTGTGGCCGAATGTACAGGTCAATCTTTTAGTCCGTTTTTTGCCGAACGGGTGGTGCACCGGATCGAAGGATTGGGTCAAAAGAAAAATGGATTAGAAGCTTTCTATGAAAGCTTTATGGCTGCCTTTCGCAAAGTTGCTGTCGTGAGCGCTGTGGTTCTGGTGCTTCTGATCTCTTATAACCTAGTTAAAAGCGATATCGTGCCTGAGGACGAGCTCTTTTTCGTGGCAGACACAACCATGGAGGAAATCCTCGATCTCCCCTTATTTTAATTCAGGAGAAAATGTTATGAACACAAAAGTGAAAATAGCATTAATCATAATCGTGACATTGGTGATCGGGATCGTGCTAGGTGCTATGCTTAACAGGGCATTCCTCCGCCACAGAATCCAAAGAGCATTTGCCGATAGAAATCCTGTTGGTATGGTCTCCTTTATCGAAAGAAATATCCGACCTACAGAAGAGCAAAGAGAGCAAATCAGAGTAATTCTGGAGAAGCACAGGAAAAATTCGGCAGATATGCGTGAAAAGTTCATGAAGGAAATGCAGGCCGAATTTGAATCCTTGGAAGCGGAATTGGACCCGATCCTGACACCCGAACAAAAAAATCGTCTGAAGAGACGATTACGTGGCCCTTGGAGAGATCCCAGAGGATTCCCGGACCGTCCTGGGCCTAGGAGAAAACCCCCTAGAGATAAACTGCCAAAAGAGCAAATAAAATAAAAAGATGTCAAATCGAATATTCATTCCAACTCATCTTTACTCCTAATCCCCCTCCTTTTATAAACCAGGGCAACCCCCAAAATGCCCTGGTCTCTATATTCCCGGAAACCGCAGTAGGATATAATCTTTATTGGTTCTCTTCCATATTGTGTGGGTAACTAATCGAAACATAATTTACCCA
>CAZXJE010000202.1:0-6285 GCA_964640835.1 uncultured Eubacteriales bacterium | reverse complement strand
AGATGGTGGAGCTGATGGGATTTGAACCCACGACCTCTTGACTGCCAGTCAAGCGTTCTCCCAACTGAACTACAGCCCCACCTGGGGAGTAACATCTTACAAGAAGATGGGATTTCAGTCAAGCCATCCATCTGATTGGTCCATTCGGGGAATGGACCCTACATCATGGGGAATACGTGACGGTCCGTTTGGGAAACGGACCCTACATATTGAGGATGACAGTTCGGTCCGGTTGGGGAATAAACCCTACATTTGAATGGTTGGGCGGCGGGCAGATGTGAATAAATGTCCCCCAAATATTGTATAAAACAATGGAAGATTCGGTCATTTGGAGATTGGAGCCAACTTTAAGGGATTAATTCCGACAAAACCGAAGAGTTTTGTTAACAATTGTTACAAATCGTGCTAAAATAACAGAGGAAAAGTATAATGGACAAACCAAGAAAAAAAGGACCTGTTAAAACATACAAAAACCTGCTTTTTTGGGTGGCTGCAGGCATTATTATCATCGTACTCTGGAGCGTGTTTCAGAATCCAGCAGCCGCAAGTAAGGACGTGCATTTCAGCGAATTTATGGACCAGGTGGAGAGTGACCAGATCGCAGAAGTCACAATCAGCGGGAACCAGATCAATGGAAAATATGTGGACAATTCCCAGTTCAAATCGGTCTCTCCTACACAGTTCGACGACCTCGTGAAGATCCTTCGCGAGCACAAAGTAAGCATTATCGTCAAAGACACAAGCCGTAGTCCCTGGTTTTCCTACCTGTTCACCTGGTTTCCCATCATTATTCTTATCCTGTTCTGGGTGTTTTTCATGCGCCAGATGCAGGCGGGGGGAAACAAGGCCATGTCCTTCGGAAAAAGCCGCGCGAAGTTATTCTCTGGCATTCAAAAGAAGGTGACATTCCAGGATGTGGCTGGAGTGAAGGAAGCCAAAGAAGAACTCCAAGAGATCATCGAATTCCTGAAAGATCCGAAAAGATTCCAGAAACTGGGAGGCCGCATCCCCAAAGGCGTCCTTCTAGTGGGTGCACCCGGAACGGGAAAAACTCTCCTTGCAAGAGCTGTTGCCGGTGAAGCGGGCGTCCCCTTCTTCTCCATCAGCGGCTCTGATTTTGTGGAGATGTTCGTCGGTGTCGGAGCCTCCCGCGTGAGAGACCTTTTTGACCAGGGAAAAAAGCAGGCTCCGTGCTTGATATTTATCGACGAGATCGATGCTGTCGGCCGGCAAAGAGGCGCCGGGCTCGGCGGCGGCCATGACGAACGGGAACAGACCCTCAACCAGCTTCTTGTGGAAATGGACGGATTTGACTCCAACGAAGGGGTTATCCTCATCGCTGCCACCAACAGACCGGATATCCTGGATACGGCTTTACTGCGGCCGGGACGGTTCGACCGGAGGATCGTGGTCAACATGCCAGATGTCAAGGGTCGAGAAGAAATACTCAAGGTCCATATAAGGAACATCCCGTTGGCGAAAGAGGTGGACCTCAGTGTTCTTGCCCGGTCGACACCTGGTTTTTCCGGAGCAGACTTGGCAAACCTCGTGAACGAAGGGGCGCTGCTCGGCGCCAGGAACGGACAGGAAAGTGTCACGATGCAGGACCTGGAAAGTTCCAAGGACAAGGTCCTTATGGGTGTCGAGCGCAAAAGCATGATCATCAGCGACGAGGAAAAGAAGAGCACCGCCTACCACGAGGCAGGGCACGCTCTTATGACAGCTCTCATACCCGAAGCCGATCCCATCCACAAAGTCACCATCATTCCCCGAGGAATGGCGCTGGGATTAACACAACAGCTTCCGCTCGATGACCGCTACACCCTTTCAAAGGCATACCTCGAGGCCCAACTCTCTGTTCTGATGGCAGGGCGAGTGGCAGAGCGCATGTTCCTCAATAAAACCACTACAGGTGCTGCCAACGATTTTGAGAAGTCGACAGAGATCGCCCGGAAGATGGTCTGTCAGTACGGGATGTCCGAATTAGGGCCGCTGACATTCGGCGAGCGGGACGACCTGATTTTTCTCGGTAAAGATCTGGCCATGCACAAAAATTTCAGCGAAAAAACAGCGGAACGCATCGATGACGAAGTCAAAAAGATCGTCACCCGAAACTACGACCGGGCCAAAGACATCGTTGAAAGTAACAAGGACAAACTTGTACAAATTGCCGAGGCTCTTCTCGAGAAAGAAGTTCTGGATTCGGACGAGATCGAAGCCATCGTGTATGGGAAAAAACTAAAAAAAACGGCCCCTAAGAAAAAGGCAACAAAACCCAAGGAACCCAAGAAGGATTCCAAAAAAGTGAAGACTCCAACCAAAGTGGAACCGGTTCAAGCATAAAAGTGAGGAAAGAGTACATTCTCCAGGTTAATGGCAACGATCATATTTTGGGTCGTCGTACCTGGATCATGGGAATCCTTAACGTCACTCCGGATTCATTCTCAGATGGAGGTTTCTATTTCGAAAAGGATAAGGCGATCGAACACGGATTACGAATGATATCCGAAGGTGCCGATATCATCGATGTGGGCGGTGAAAGCACACGCCCCGGCTCAGATCCCATTCCTGCAGACGAGGAACTCAGGCGAGTATTACCTATCATATCGGGCTTGAGGAAGCACACAAAAAGCCTGATCTCCGTGGACACTTCCAAATCGAAGGTGGCTTTGGACGCTATCGCAGAAGGAGCTGATATCATCAATGATATTTCCGCTCTCAGGAACGATCCGAAGATGATCGAGGTTGCTGCGCAAGCGGATGCTCCTGTTATCCTCATGCACATGAAGGGCTCTCCTAAGACAATGCAGCGCGATCCCCACTACGAAAACGTGCTTTTGGAGATAAAGTCCTTCCTCGAAAAAAAGATAGCGCTTGCCGTCGAGAATGGCATCAATAGAGAAAAAATCATAATCGACCCGGGCATTGGATTCGGGAAGAGGTTTGAGGACAATCTGACTTTGATCAGAAACCTCAATGATTTCGCTACGCTCGACCAACCCATCCTTGTGGGCATATCCCGGAAGTCTTTCATAGGGAAGATCCTGGATCTACCTCCCGGAGAAAGAGAGGAAGGAACGCTAGCCTCTGCTGTCATAAGTGTTGTCCAAGGGGCTCACATATTGCGCGTGCACGAGGTGGCTCCGATCAAAAGAGCGATCCTCGTGGCCGAAACCATTTTGGATGATATGTGGGGAGCCGGATTGTTCGCACACGAAGGGGAGTTCAAGAGAAGTCATGTTAACTAACATCATCAATGCTCTTCAACGCTTCACGCTCGGCGACTTCCTGGATATTCTTCTCATCACGATCATCCTCTATTCCTTCTTCCGTCTGATCAAAGACACAAAAGCCTATCAGATGGCCATCGGGATCGCCATTGTCGGCCTTCTCTTCTTTATCACACGATGGGGAAACCTGACTGCTTCCCACTGGCTTATCAAGAATTTCATCAATTATTCTATCATCGCGATCATTGTCCTCTTTCAGGGAGAGATCCGGCGATTCTTGACTACGATCGGATCCCAATCTTTTCGAAAGCCTTCTTCTATAAAGGTTTTCCAAGATCGGCTGGAAGATCTCTTCCTTGCAGTGGACTATCTCTCTACTAAAAAAATCGGCGCTCTGATCGCCTTAGAGAAAGAGATCTCGTTGAAGAGTTATGCCGATCGGGGGACACAAGTCGATGCAATGCTCTCGAAAGACCTGGTGGTCAGCATCTTCTTTCCTCACTCTCCTCTTCATGATGGAGCTGTCATTATCCGGGGAAATACGATCCTAGCTGCAGGGGCGCTACTTCCCTTTCCTTCAGTCCACAATTTGGGCGAAGAATTCCAGACAAGGACAAGACACCTTGCCGCAATCGGACTCTCTCAGGAAACAGATGCTGCAGTCATCGTGGTCTCCGAGGAAGCCGGGACAGTATCGCTGGCCATAAAGGGAAAACTAAAACGGTGTTTGAGTAAAGACCAGCTCAAAGAAGACTTGATTAAATATTTCAGATAATGATTATAAAAACTCTACGAAACGTGTTCTTGAGGAATTGGGGTCTCAAACTGTTCTCTTTCCTTATGGCTCTACTCCTATGGCTAACCCTTATCCCAGAGGACAAGATAAAGGGGCCAAAAACAGTGACAGTGCCTCTGGAGCTTTACAACATCCCTCCCAACATGGAGCTGGTGGAAAAAGTCCAGCCAAGCCTTAGAGTGATCATCAGAGCGCCAAACCGTCTCCTCCCACAAATTTCAGCAGCCAATGTCCATGCGGTGTTGGACCTTTCCAAGGCCAGTGTCGACCAAAAACAGTATCCCGTGAACAGAAATATGATCAGTATCCCTCAAGGCGCAGAGATCGAAGAGATTTATCCCATGCAAGTGGACATCGAACTCGAACGGGCAAAGGAAATCGTTATGCCCGTAGAAGCAAACATCATAGGTGAGCTCCAGGAGGGGCTGATCCTGAAAATTGTCGAAGTGATCCCCGCAGAAGTCCTTGTCAGAGGGCCGGAGAGCAAGGTGCTGGATACGGCCAAAGTTCGAACGACTCCCGTAGACATTTCTCTCTTAACGCAATCAGTAGAGATCGAAGCGGAGCTTATCCTGCCCAATCCCGATCTAGAGCTCGTGGGTGCTGAGGCAAAAGCTCTCGTTAAGCTCCTCATACAGCAAGAGGTCATCGAAGAGGACGCTGCAAAGACAAAGAAAAAAAACTGATATAAATACAGAGAGAAAAAATCAAATCCCCTCTTGAATCATCCCCGCATTTTTGTATAATAATTCTCTTTGTAGAAAAGGGAGCCTGCTTATTATGGAAAAACTCTTTGGGACAGATGGGATAAGAGCGACTGCCGGTGAATACCCTTTAGATTACAATTCGGTCTACACCCTCGGGCATGCGCTTATCGAACTCTTAAGGACAGAAAAACTGCCTCCTCGCGTGATCATCGGGCGAGACACAAGGGAATCGGGGCAATGGATCGAGCAGGCCCTGTTCCAGGGGATCGAAGATGGTAACGGGGAAGCCTTATCCGCCGGCCTTATTCCCACCTCAGCGATCTCTTTCCTGACAAAGCGGCATGGCTTCTCAGCGGGGATCGTGATCTCTGCGTCCCATAATCCCTATCAAGACAACGGCATCAAGATTTTCTCTGTTCAGGGGACAAAAATTGCGAATTACTGGGAAGAGATCCTGGAAAGAGCAATTATCGAATCAGACTATTCTGTTCAAAAAAGGGACATCACAGTATCGTCAGATAACGCCTTTAGCTTTGACTATATCAAATTTCTAAAAAACCGATTCGGGAGTGTAAGGCTTCCACGCAAAATAAAAATCGTTCTTGACTGTTCCAACGGTGCCAGTTCGCACATCGCGCCCATGATCTTTTCTGACTTGGGTTTTGATGTGATCGCAATAAACGCCTCGCCCGATGGGATGAACATCAACAAAGGATGTGGGTCTCTCTATCCGCAGAATCTAGCTACAAAAGTCGTGGAAACAGGTGCAGATATCGGGGTGGCTTACGATGGGGATTCTGACAGAGCCCTGTGGGTCGATGAAAGAGGACAGATCCTAAATGGTGACCATACACTCTTTGTGCTCGCTCGATTCATGAAGGAAAAGAAGCGCCTGAAAACGGATACTGTTGTGGCGACAACGATGAGTAACATGGGTCTGGAAAAGGGTCTGGGAGAGATTGGATTGAAACTTGTCCGGACAAAAGTCGGCGATAAGTATGTGCTCGAGGAAATGATGAAGATCAATACGAACCTGGGGGGCGAACAGTCCGGCCATACGATCTTTCTCGATGACTGTCCCACGGGGGATGGAATCCTCACAAGTATTAAGATGCTAGAGGTCATGGCCGAAAAAGACACAACTCTTTCCAGTATGGTTGCGGGATTTGAAGAGTATCCTCAAATCCTTAAGAATGTGCCTGTGTCTAGAAAGCCGGGCATGCAAACATATCCCGAGATAGTAAGCGCCATCAAGGAGGTTGAAGGGCTTCTCGCAGATACAGGCCGCTTGAATGTCAGGTATTCGGGGACAGAGCCTCTTGCCCGCATCATGATCGAAGGCCCTGACCTGCAGCAGATTGAACGGTATGCCGCCGAGCTGGCATCTGTCATCTCCAAACACCTCACATGAATTATTCATAAAAGCTGCTAACAAATTTATACTCCAAAAACATATCAATAAGAAAGTCTCAAGCTCTTATTGTTAGCAGCTTTTACCCTTCGGGCGAACCAATCTCACAGCATCGGCTTCGTTGTGGCCTATTCGCAGTAG
>CAZXJE010000201.1:0-6285 GCA_964640835.1 uncultured Eubacteriales bacterium | reverse complement strand
CGGATTAAGTTCGAGTACAAGTATTGAAGTTGATCAAGCAGCATGGGCTGCGCATAGCGGCCAGGCTCGGAAATGAGCTGTTTCTTGACCGCTGCAAGAATTTTTTCATCTTTGCTCTTGTCTTCGATTACTTTCTCGACTTTAACCGCTGCGCGTCGTGCTTCGCTGAGCGTGTCGCGAACCTTGAGAGAAAATTCCGCCTGGGCACTGACATCGGCCTCTGTAATTCCTTCTTTGAGGACTCGCGGGTCCATCATAACTTCGAATGAGACTCCACTGCTCCAATTGCCCACAGTCAGCCGCGCTTGATACATCCCCGGAGGCACCATCGGGCCTGACCTCTCCGATCGTTCGGGGTCCTCATGCCACGGGCCGGGATAGCGGAGGTCCCAGATAAAGCGGTGCATACCCGCGTTTTTTTCAAGCCTGGGGCGAGGGCGCATTCTCCCACGCTCCTCCTCTCCAGCACTATCTCTCTGGCCACTTCCTTCTGGCGGTGCCATCTTTTTTTCTTCACTGGAAAACTCGCGAACCAGGTTTCCTTCAACATCGAGGATCTCGAGCTGGATCTCCTTCTCTTGCTCAGCCGCCAAGTAATAATCGATATTTGCCCCGGGATTCGGATACTGTGGGACTTCGGGTCCGCTTGGACGACGAGAGAAACGCCCCCCATAGATCCGGTAGGGAGCTTTAACGCTAAACAGATATGCTGTACTCGCAACGATTTGTTCAGAGATCTCATGCAGAGGGATCAGGTCGTAAAGGATCCAAAAGCTCCTTCCCATGGTTGAGAGTGCCAGGTCTTTGTCTACAATCTTGATGTCAGTCACCGGTGTCACCGGGAGATTGAGTTGAAAACTCTGCCAATGCAAACCGTCATCGAAAGAAATAAACATACCGAACTCCGTTCCTGCATAAAGTAATCCCTCCCGGCTGGGATCTTCACGCACAACTCGAACCGGGAAATCCCCGGGGATTCCATTGACACCAGTCGTGATTCGGGTCCATGTCTCCCCGTAGTTTTCAGTCTTATAGACGTGTGGTTCAAAATCACCCAACTGATAGCGCAGAATGCAAACATAGGCCTTTGAAGGAACGTGAGGTGAGACTTCGATCTGCTGCACCCGCCCATATGGGCCAAGTCCCGGAGGCGTGACCTCTTTCCAATTCTCTCCGCCATCACGCGTGATATGGATGGGTCCATCGTTGGCACCTACCCAGATCACACCGGGCTCATGGGGCGACTCTTGAATTTCATAGATGACGCTGAAGTGTTCCTCACCGGTGATATCATTTGTAATGGGTTCCCCAGATCTCACCTGCGTCTCCGGCGTGAATGCCGTGAGATCCGGCGAAATGGTCTCCCAGGTCTGACCTCCATTCATTGTGACATGAACATATTGCGAGGTGTGGTAAACCTTATCTGGATTGTGAGGAGACACATGGATTGGTGCAACCCTCTGGAACCGGAAGGCCAGGTCTTTGGGATTGTGGCCATAGATATTCCAGAATCCCACGTAGTATTGTTGTTCTTGTCCGGTTCGCCGGTTGTAAACGCCAAAACGCCCCTTGCAGTTGGCATAAACTATATCCGGATCACCAGGTTTGGGGATCGCCGGGCCTGTCTCGCATCCACCATGTGCTTCCCAGAGGGCTGTGTATCCCCCCGGCAGGTTGAGCGGCGGAAAGCTGGGAACGGAGATCGTTGTGTTGTCCTGTTGACCAGCATAAAGACGATAAGGAAAGTCATCACTGATGTCTACCTGGTAGAGCTCGGCCGTGGGTTGGTTGTATTGTGTAGACCAGGTTTTGCCTCCGTCCAGAGTTACGTTAGCCCCGCCATCGTTGGATTGGATAAAAATATCCGGATTGTCGGGATTGATCCACATGTCGTGGTTATCTCCATGCGGTGTAGGGTATGATTTCCAGGTTTTCCCCCCATCAGTCGATTTGTGAAATCCGTTGGCCTGTGCCCACAGTATGTCCGGATTTTTCGGGTGTGCGTCCAGGTTGTTATAGTAGAAGGGCCGGTTCCGGATGGGCTGGTAATCCGTTACCTGTACCCACGTCTCGCCCCTATCATTAGAACGGTAGAGCCCGCCTTCTTTTCCCGGTGCCTCAATGAGCGCATAAACGCGGTTGGGATCAGCTGCCGAAACAGCAAGATTGCTCTTCCCCCGGAGGCCCTTTGGGAGTCCGGTGGTCAACTGGCTCCAGTTGTCGCCTCCATCAACGCTCTTATAAACACCACCCTCCATGCCGCCGCTGATGATGGTCCAGGGTTTTCTCTCTGCGCGCCACATGCTTGCGTAGATCGTATTGGGATCGTCCGGTGCAAACTCAAGGTCCACAGCACCCGTCTTATCAGAAATAAAGAGGACTTTCTCCCAGGTCGTTCCGCCATCTTTTGTGCGATAAACGCCCCGCTCGGGATTCGGCGCAAAAGGATTCCCGATAGCGGCCACATAGGCCAGACCCGGATCTTCCGGGTGGATGAGAATGGCTCCGGAATTCCCCGTTTTTTCGAGTCCAAGGAGAGTCCAGGTCTTACCAGCATCCGTCGACTTGTAGACGCCCTTTCCAATGATGACATTGCTTCGGAGCCCGTCCGAACCGGTTGCCACATATACAACATTAGGATCCGAATCTGCAACCCGGATGGCACCGATCGAACCAGTTGCGAAAAAACCATCTGAAACGCATTTCCATGTTGAACCATAATTGGTTGTCTTCCACACTCCACCCCCGCATGCTCCCATGTAAAAAGTGAACGGCTGTTCCCGATGACCAGCCACCGCTGTCACCCGTCCTCCCCTTGAGGGCCCCACCATCCGGTATTTGAGCCCTGTGAACAAATCAGGTGAATAAACTTCGTTGCTCAAGGCATTTTCTTGTGCTCTAACAATTCCCACAATGAATACGGATAAAACAGCCAATATGGTCAAGAAACCGATTTTTACACGCATACTTAAACCTCCTAACGTAAATAATCAGAATTTTTATGGAATCAGTTGTTCTATTTTATTGTATTCGTTGGAATGATGCTAGAAAATGTTATTTACTTCTGGATTTTTCATCAAAATCGATTTTGCTAGAGCTGATTCTTCAGAACACCAAAGCCAACGAGCTTTTGATTCGCTTCATCCCAGAGGTGCAGCCGGAGGGACTTCAGGCTATTTAGTATTGAGAGCGGCTTGATCTCCTGTAAAACTGGCTCTGAATTGTAACATTCCTCCAATCTGTAGTTCGGAATGAGCGGCCTGACATGATGGATGTGGTGAAAACCTATGTTTCCGGTGAACCACTGAAGCACCTTCGGAAGTTTGTAAAAAGAACTGCCTTTTAACGCCGCTTTCATCCTGTCCCAATTGTCCTGACGCGACCAATACACGCCTTCAAAATTGTGCTGAACATAGAACAACCACAGGCCCAACATCCCACCGAACAAAGTAATGGGGAGTTGAATAAGGAAAAATGTGCGGAATCCAATAGTGTAGCTGAGAAGCAATACGACTGCCAAGATAATGATGTTTGTGATATAGATATTGTTTCGTTCACTTTTTGTTTCGTACCTTATGGGAAGTCGCTGGGCGATGAGAAAAATGAAGATGGGACCGATAATGAATGTGACGATGGGATTCCTCGCAAATCGATAAACCCACCGTTTCCACTTTGGGACTGAGAGATATTCTTCTTTGGTCATCGTCCAATAATCTCCTGACCCCCTGCGGTCGAGATTGGCGACTGTGGCATGATGCCTCCAGTGGGAGGCCTTCCATTTTTCATAGGGTGTGAATGTGATAATTCCAGAGATATTCCCGAAAATTTGGTTCGCTTTTTTCGAAGAAAAAAAAGATCCATGTGTGCAGTCATGAAACAGGATAAACAGCCGGACCATGAATAGGCTTGCAGGTAAAGCTAGGAGCAGGATCACCCAGTAGGGGTGTCCTGCATGTAGGGCCCGGACCATCACATACCACAGCAGGAAATAGGGAATACACGTGTTGATGATCTGCCAGATCGATTGGCGAAGGGTTGGATTCTGGAATCGTGCGATTTTCTGGTATATGTCCTGTCTGGCCGATTTGGCTCGATTGCCAACAAGATCAGAAGACATATTCAGCTCCAATCATTTATTTCTTGCTATTTCCACACCTTTTTGAATACACGCATATAATTTTTGCCCAGGATCTTTTGTGCTCCTGAACTTGTGAATCATCCATATTCACTCTGAATTATTCATAAAAGCTACAGATGGTGTGACTTATTGGCTGGGTTTTTCTTTGATTCCTAGATAATAGGCTGTGTTAGCGTTAGGGTCGATCTTAACCTTAATTCGACCCGGCATAGCAGTGAGGACGGGATTTAAACCGGGACCATGCCCGGCCAGCTGGCTCCATCCATGGATGCAGATACCGATAGTTACGGCGCCTTCGTACCGTCCCGTGCCGTAAAAGTCATAGTGGTCTCTGATGGCCACCACATCCCCAAGCCTGAGTCTTTTTAGTCCATATTTTTCTACTGTTTCCGGACAGGTCGTTTGAATGTCATAATCCAGCGATTCGACAAATCCCGCTCCGATTCCTGAACCCATGATATGTCCCGGAACTTCCATTGCAACAGGAACTACCAGTTGATCCCCTTCTATAATCACTCCCATTTTCTCCAGGAGTTCAGGAGAAAGCTTGTTGATTTTTACATCCTCAAAGCCCGCGATCTTCAGCCCTAATCCTTTTGATTTAACCTGGATTGTGTCATTCAAGGTGAGGTTTTCGAGAGAATCTTTGGGGAACCAAACAAGGTCGTCCGAACCGGCGTGTCTGCCGAGGTAGATCCCCTTTGTGCCCTTTGCTTCTCCAGAGATCACTTCAGCTTCGTTTCCTATGCAGGCCAAAATAGCAACAGCACACCTCCCAGGAGAGGGATTGTCACGACCCTGGAAAGTGACATCGGGCTCCACATGGTCGGTGCTCGCCCATCCATAGGTAGAGTCTCCGATCGAGACCGTGTAATTGATCGATGCCATGCCTATGTCGAGTTGTGGCTTCCCGTCATAGGTTGTCTCTAATCCACCCGACCTTGGAGGTTGGACCACACCTTGAACAGCAGTTACGATCAGTCTGTCCGCGTTTGTTTTCAGATTGCCCGAATTGAGTTTGTGCATAACTTTCTTTGGGCTGATACCGAGATATTTTCCGAGGTTTGCTGTAGGATCGATCCGTGACGTCAACTTTCCAAATCGTGTGGAGAGAATCGGCATAACTCCAATGCCCTGGCCGGAGCGGTCGCTCGGCCCTGTGCACACGATACCGACAGTCCCGCCCCCGATGTAGTAACCGTGCCCGTAGTCGGATTGAATATCCTTTAACAACACGAGATCCCCGAAACGCAGATCTTCCAGACTATGTTTCTTGATATCGGGAGGATAACAGGTCTGGATGTTCCAGCTATTACCCCAACCGCGACTCACGATCTTTGCCGGAACTTCCTTAACCACCGGAACTTCAAGCTTTCCGTTTACGTTCTGGATGTTTAACTTTTCCAGGAGTTCGGGTGAAATGTGCCGTACGATGACATCCTGGAATCCTTCGATCTCAAGACCTACTCCACAGGCTTTGACATGAATCGTATCGCCGATCGACAGTTTTTCCAGGATGCTATCCTCGAAATGGAGCTGGACATGAGTTCCCACTTTCCCGACGACAAATCCTTTCTCCCCTTTAGCTTTTCCGCTCAACAGTTTTGCTTCATTCCCCACAGCTGAATAAGTGAGCCAACCGCTTTGGAATCTGTCGCCACCTGTTCCCTCTGCTGCCACACCGACAGTTGCCTTATCGGCCGAGGCCCAACCGAAAACTTTTTCCCCGATCTTAAGGTTATAGTTGATGCCGCCGATACCGATAGCCATTTTGGGTTTCCCATCCCATGTCGTGATGTAATAACTTGAGGGCTGAGCTGAAGCGATTTTACCCTGTACAGCAATGGTTATAACCTTGTCTTTATTCGTCTTTATGGCTTGCGACTTGGTTTGGGTTTTGGCTGCATCCATGTCCGCTATAATGGTAACTAAACACAGCAAAATTCCCAGCAGGATCGAAATATTTTTCTTCATTTTTTCTCCTTATTTATGAATATTCAGGTTTTTTAAAATCCAGGTTAGTCGGGAAAAACATAAATGTCAAATGTATTTCAATATTCGGAGTGAGCTGGTCATTTATCGTGGAGGAAGCATCCCCAAAACTGTGATGAATGACATCCGAGTGTCCCAATTGGTGATTTCGAAAA
>CAZXJE010000200.1:0-6313 GCA_964640835.1 uncultured Eubacteriales bacterium | reverse complement strand
GTGAACGTGACATTAACAGGAACCAACAATGCCAATCTCACGGGAAATGATTACGACAATGTTTTGACGGGAAACGAAGGCGATAATATCTTAATGGGAGGCGCAGGAAACGACACGCTCGAAGGCGGTGGGGGAAAAGACACGGCTGTGTTTTCAGGGCCCCGATCAGAGTACGTCATCAAGATACATAACGGAGACTCCAAAGTTACTGACAATAAGCCGGACCGTGACGGGGAGGATTCCCTAAAAAATATCGAAATTTTGAAATTCAGCGATCAAATCGTTGAGATCTGAGAAATCGTGCCTGTTTTCTTCGAGTTGAAACTCTGATTTTTAGAACTGGGAGAGGTCAGCGATGTTGAGTTCGAAGAGCTTCATTTCTCGGGGGATTCCAGTGGCTACATCCCAGCCCATCATCTCATAGTAGTAATCCAAGGCCTTCTCGAACTCTTCTTTGTCCAGTTTCATTCCTGTCAGAGAACCTGTGGTCAGGGGTTCAAAAAGCCTCTCCGGCAGGGCATCATCCTTGCGGTCAAATCCCTCCTGCGTGTTATACACACGGGCCAGAGTTGTCGTTCTCTCCCCGAGTTTCATCAACTCAAATAGGCTTGTCTCCCAACCTGTGGCCGCATTGACCATATCAACCATATGATTCAAACGGAAGAGCCTTGCAGGACCTGCCGTAAAAAAACACAGACACAGCGAGTTGAGCACGGAATAGATGTGTTGATTATACACAAACCAGCGTGCCTTATAGGGGCTCAAATCCCGCGGAGGAACACCCTTCAGAATCCCGATGGGATAGAGGTCAGGAACGGCCCACCGGCCCTCCTCAAAGGGCATATCATGGGCCGCTTCAATATGATCGGCTCCGGTGGGTGAAAGAGCAAAAGCAAAGGCGATGTTATTCTTTCCTCGAGGCTCGTGCATGGCAAAATTCTGTTTTTTAACAGCGCAGACAAAACGTTCTGCCCCATTTCCCAAGCTTTTGGCAACCCGATAGCTGCCTTCGGCAAGAAGTGCGCCAAATCCCTCTTTGAAGGCGATCTTCTCGATCATTGTCAGCGCCGCGTCTCCGTTCCCGAAACGAAGGTCGATCCCATCGGTATCTTCTTTCGTGAGGATTCCATTCTCATAACACTCCATAGCAAAGGCGATGGTCATCCCGCAATCGATAGAATCGAGCGTGTACTTATTACACAGCTCACTGGCCTTAGCGATTACTTCGATATCATTTATAAGCATATTCGGCCCGAAGGCTCCGGAGGTTTCATACTGGGGACCTCCATAGACAGGGTCGATATCATATTTTCCTCCTGCGGCGATGGGTTTGCACCTCACAGGACAGGCAAAACATGTGTACTGTCCATCAAAAACGGTGTCTTTGAGCTTCTCGAAGGTGACATCTTCCACCTTATCAAAGGATCCGCCCTGGAAGTTTTTTGTTGGCAAAACACCATCAGAATCGAGGTCCTCCATATCCCAGGCCAAGGTCCCCCCGTAGGTCAATATCTCACACACGGGGTGATCTTTCCTGTTTTTGGCGAAAAAAGCAGAAAGCTCCCTTATTTTGTCTTTATCATGAAGCTCGATGGGTAAATTTCCCCTCACAGCTACAGCTTTGATGTTTTTTGATCCCATAACAGCACCCATGCCAGCTCTGCCGGCCGTATGTCTGGCGTCATGGACAACACAGGCATACCGGACCTGATTTTCCCCTCCTTGGCCGATGGTGATTGTTTGAATTTTATCATCACCCAATTCTTCACGAATCTTGTGCTGGGCATAACCCGAATCCTTACCCCAGAGGTCAGAAGCATCCTTGAACTCCACTTTTCCATCTGATATCCAGAGATAAACCGGTTGAGGGGCTTTGCCCTTGATAACAGCTGCATCGAATCCTGCTCTTTTAAACTCCACAGAAAAAAATCCTCCGGCTTCTGCTTCGCCGAATCCCTCACTCAAAGGAGATTTGGCTGCCAGAGTCACACGATTCGCCCCAGGCAGTGCAGCCCCTGTTAGGACTGATGTGGTGATCACAAAGATATTGTCAGGACCTAAGGGATCAACACCGCTCTCCATCTCCGTCAACAAGAAATAGGAGGCCATGGCACTGCCTCCCATAAATGTCCTGTAGAAATATTCGTCCTTTTCTTCGATCTCATAGGTCAAATCATTGAGGTTGATTTTTAATATCTTACCGTGATATCCAGATGCCATTTTTAGTCCTCCTCACAATAAAGACTTCGAGCAAGTCCTTGCTAAGAATGAAAAAATACTATTTCAAAAAAAAAGAAAAAGCAATGTTTGTTTCTATTGTCCTAGCACAGTTTTTAAAGCTTCGAGGAAACGAAACACATTCTCCTCTCTGGCAGTATGGCCCATCAATCCGATCCGCCATATCTTGCCCGCAAGAGGACCCAAGCCCGCACCGATCTCGATCTTGTGATCAGCCCGCAGTTTTCCCCTGCATTCTCCATCATTGGCACCATCTGGAATATGGATGGAGTTCAACATGGGAAGCCGGTACTCAGGATCGACAAGCATTTTTATCTCCAGCTTTTCAAGACCCTGTACCAACAATTTATGATATTTGTAATGTCGATCAAACACACTTTCAAGCCCCTCTTCCACAATGAGATAGAGCGCTTGGTACAATCCATAGATCATATTGATGGGCGCAGTATGATGATAAACTCTGGACTGACCCTCCCAATATTTTGTCAGCATAGACACATCCAAATACCAATTGGGCACTTTTGTCTTCCTGTTGAGGATAACCTCCAACGCTTTTTCACTGAAAGATACGGGCGCCAGACCTGGTGGACAGGAAAGGCACTTTTGAGTCCCGCTGTAAAGAGCGTCCACACCCCAATCGTCCGTGGCGACTTCTATTCCCCCAAGACTCGTCACTGTATCCAGCAAAAAGAGGGAATCTGTACTCTTAAGAAGTTCTCCGATTTCCTGAGCAGGATTTCTCACGCCCGTTGAGGTCTCTGCATGAACCAGAGCAACGATCTTGTAGTCCTTTTGGCTCATTTGCTCATTGACTTTCTCTGGAATAACGGGTGTTCCCCATTCGAACTCAAGGGTATCGACATCTGCCCCCAGACGAGAGGCCACATCCTGCATCCTTTTGCCGAAAACTCCGTTGATCAGGATAAGGACAGGATCCCCTCTCTCGATAAGATTCACAAAACATGTTTCCATTCCCGAAGATCCTGTCCCCGAGATCGGAATGGTCATTTTGTTCTGAGTCTTCATAACTGTCTGGAGCAGTTCTTTAACGTCATCCATGATCTTGATAAAATATGGGTCCATATGCCCTAATGTTTTACGACTCAGAGCTTCATAAACCGAGTCATGGATACATGAGGGACCTGGCCCCATCAAAAGGATCTCTTCAATCCCATTAAGCGTATTATTCATCGCACTAAATACTCCCTTCATATATGTTTAGCATAAGATAATATCAACTATCCAGTGTTTTTGTAAAGGCATTTATCAATGCAAAACACCATTTTTGCATTAATTTTACAGATTCTGTAGAATAATGGCGACAGATTGTAAGTTAAGAATTGAAGCTTATTCTTGACATGAATAGGAATTTGCTTAAACTTTTCTTTCTATGGATGATATTTTAGTTAGGAGAAACAAAATGGCTGAAGCGCAAAAAGACATGTTTTCCCCAGAATTATTGGATGAAATAAGAGACCGTTTCTTATATGTGGATTGGGATCCTTTCTCAGGACAGCGTGTGTACTTGGAAGCCTCCGGAGGTTCACTCCGGCTGAAAACAGTGGTGGAAACCATCACTAAGGAGAGTGCACTTCCTGATGAGCTTTTTAGGTATAACCCTGCCTCAGATTATGTGAACGCCACCGTGGATAAAGGGATGGAAGACGTGAAGCTTTTTTTGGGCGCAAAATCCGGACACATCATGCCTGCACACAGCGCCACACACGCCATCTTCCGTGCGCTCAACGCCATCACCTCTCATATTCCGGGATCAAACATAGTGACGACCGAACTGGAACATCCCGCAGTTCGGAGCTCCACACAGTACTTCGCCGAGACTACGGGTAAAGAGTGGCGTGTCGCGAAACTGTCGGGAGAGACGAGCTCTGTCCCCATGGAATCGATCCTGGAACTCGTGGATAAGGATACCTGTGTTCTCGCATTTCAGCATGGGTCTAACCAGACTGGCTCTATCAATGATGTCAAAACAATAATCACAGAGGCCAGAAAGATCAAGCCCGAGCTTTACATCCTGGTCGATGCAGTACAGTATGCTCCACATGGACCCATCGATGTGGAGGAGTATGGCGCTGATGCATACGCTTTTGGACCCTATAAAGCCTATTGTGTCAAAGGAATTGGATTTGCTCACATATCGGACAGACTGGCCAACATCCCCCATTGGAGACTTCTCGATAAGCCCCAAGTAAATTGGGTGCTAGGTTCTCCCGCCCACATGATGTATGCCAGCTGGTCTGCAACTGTGGATTATCTCTGTTGGCTCGGCAGTCACTTTACCGAATCTAAAGAAAGACGGGCACAGATGATTGCTGCCAAAGATGCGATCCATGCCCATATGAAAGCCCTCCTCCACCGGGCTATGTTCGGCACAGAAGAGATTGAGGGGCTCTTCAAACTCAACCATGTCGATGTAGGCGGTATGCCCGAAGATATTGGGAATCGCCTGTGTATATTTTTGTTTCAACTGACGGGAATGGATGCCTCTACAGCCATCGGGCGCTATAACCAAGAGCATGGTGTTCGACTGGCTGCAAGAGTCATGGACGCTTACTCTGCGGTTCCGCTTAAAGCTTTGGGTTGGGAGAGTGCCGTCCGCCTCTCGGGTGCCCACTACAACACACCGGAAGAGATCGATATTTTCCTCAAAGCTACAAAAGCCCTTGTCACTTGAGCCTATAAACAGATGAGCATTTTTTTTGTGCAGGGCTCATTCCCCGAACTGACCGTTTAGGAAACGATCCCTACATTTTGTCGGTGCGTCACTGTGATCTAAAGACGATGTAGGGTTAGTTCCCCGAACTGACCGTGCATTTTAACGGACCGTTTGGGAAACGGCCCTTACTCAAGACTCAATCCAGAATATCGGTGATTTGAGCGATCGCCTCAACTGGATCGACCAACAGAGCCACCACCAAATTGGCCTGATGATAAGCGGCAATCCCCACTCTCGGCGCCATCAAACCTTGACCGGGTCCGGCTGATTTCTCCAGATCTCCGATAATAAAGAGCCTGTCTCCCACTCTCCAAGTCCGGATACTGTTGCTATCGCCGTACCCGGCTAATCCTGAAGCGCCCACAACGTAAGTCTCGGAGAGAGATTCCCTAACAACCTCCAAGATCATGGCTTTATCCTCGGCACGGTCAAAACACTCGACGACAACATCCACATTTCCGAAGATATCGGGGATATTGCTTCTGTCGAGCTCTATTCTAAAAGAGCTGACACTCACATATGGATTGATATCCTTTAAGATCCTTGACATAGCTTCTGTTTTTGCCATGCCGATTTGATTGATAAAATAAAACTGACGGTTCAGATTACTCGGCTCCACTACATCATAATCCACCAAAATCAATTTGCCCACACCCATCCTGGCCAGAGCAATGGCAACCGTTGAGCCCAATCCTCCCAAACCTGCAATGCCAACCCTGGCCTCTTTCATGCGTTGGTGGACGCCTGGCGAGTGGCGAGCAATGAGCAGAGCTTCCATCTCATCCGCTTTGGGTTGCTCTCCCCTCCGAATGAACACAACTTCATCTCCTTCTTTCAGCACATAATCCTTATCGCTGGGATAACCGTTGACGATCAGCAAATCCGCATTCGGCTTTTCTCGATCGCGAAGCTCTCCCATAGTCATATTCTCAGGGACAGAAAAACTGCATTCATTGAGTAATATTTTTATCGCCATCGCCATCATCCCCTCTTAGAATAACCGATTCAAAGAATTCCAGAAGCTCCGCTCCCCTTACTTAAGCTTTTATGATAACTGGCGGAGAGGGTGGGATTCGAACCCACGATACTGCGTACACAGTATAGCGATTTTCGAGACCGCCGCCTTCAACCACTCGGCCACCTCTCCTACCTGCATTATTCATAAAAGCTGCTGCCAAATTTATACTCTGAAATCATTCAATATCTCATTGTCAGCATCTTTTACCCTACGGGCGAGCTGATCTTATCGCATCTGCTTCGTTGCGGCCCATTCGAAGTGGACGACCACGTCTTCATAGGCCGACGCCTTGCATCTGCGGCAACCTCAACTCGTGAATAATC
>CAZXJE010000199.1:3254-6398 GCA_964640835.1 uncultured Eubacteriales bacterium | reverse complement strand
AAATGTAGGGACCGTTTCCCAAACGGTCCGTTCGGGGAACGGACCCTACATAGAAAGCTACCATGCCCGCCTAGAGCCCTTCTCACGGTTTTCTCCATCACACAATCTGATCACTCAATAACGCTATTGAGTATCCATGACATTACGGTTTTGGAAATACATCTCCATCCGAATTGACTCTTCGTCTTTTGTATGGTTCAAGCTGATGAAGGCGGTAGATGGAGTAACATTTTACGATGATCAGGCCTATGGCAAACACCGCAGCAAACAGCCAGTATTGAGGGAAGAATATGAGCGTCAAAGTGACGACAACAGTATTCGCAGGTTTTCCCAAAAAGCTAAAATTCAACTTATACACTGTTCGATCGACCTTGTAGAAGTAATTGATAGAGATGAGGTCAAACTTGAGGAATTGATAGCTCAAATAAAAATCAATGAATGCAAAGTTGATCACAAAAAGAGCTACGGGAAGTGCGAGTTCAGGCTTGAAAACCAGATAGAGGATATAAAAGAAGAGGAATCCCACTCTGTCGGCAATGATGTCAATCTCCGCCCCAAAAATGGTTTCCTGCTTGAAGAACCGCGCATAGTTTCCATCTGCCATATCGCCGATCCAATGAATGGCCAGGCCGATATAGTTATAAGTGAGATCCATTTTCACGATCGCCAGTATAAAAAAGACAAGCGAACCCACAAACCTGATCACGGTGATCACATTCGGGATACTAAAAATGCTTTCAGGCGGAAGGGGAGAAAATATTTTGATCTTTTTGCTGTTTTCCATTTTGTATAAAATTTTCTTAGAAAATTCTCTCTTTCATATCAAATTCATACATGCCAGTCAAGATAAATACAAAGACTAAACGATCTCGTCCTTCCAACGTATAACTCTTTGCGGACGTCCATCGCTACACATACTATTTGAAATAAATTAAAAAATGACAAAAAAAATCAAGATTAACTAAACTTTTAGTTGACAAACTAAATGATTAGTTGTATATTGGGACTACAATGAAACAACTCACAAAAGCCGAAGAACAGATCATGCATATTTTATGGGACATAGAGAGGGGTTTTGTGAAGGATATCATCGAACATCTTCCCGACCCTAAGCCGGCCTATAACACGGTCTCGACCATCGTCAGGATCCTGGAAAAAAAGGGATTTGTCGCACACAGACCTTTCGGAAATTCCCACGAATACTTTCCAACTATTAACAAAGAAGATTACACAAAGGCTTATTTAAAGAGTTTTGTCAGCAGCTATTTCAGCGATTCTTATTCAGAAATGGTCTCCTTTTTCACTAAAGACAAGGACATGAGTCTCAAAGAATTGGAGGAGATCAAAAAAATGATCATTGAAGAGATCAAAAAACAAAAAAGGGACGAAAATGAGTGATTCACTTCAATATCTTTTAGAATCCGGGGGATGCCTTGCAATTTTCTATCTGATCTATTGGGCATTCCTCAAAAAAGAAACCTTTTTCGAATTTAATCGATTTTTCTTGATGTTATCCATCCCATTATCCTTTGTTATCCCACTGCTCAACATCACCTCACCCATCAGAACAAATGCTTTCATGGAAGAGACTTACATTGCGGGGCCTACCGCTGGGACTCAAGGCCAACTCTTCAGCTTTTCCGATATTCTCTGGTTTGCTTTTCTTTTTGGCGCTGCTTTTTTCCTATTGCGTTTTATGCTTCGATTGACGCAGATCCTGCTCTTGATCAGGAAATACGGATTCCATGTTTATGATGGCGTAAAAGTGGTTGTCACCGACACCGAAACGGCCCCTTTTTCATTTTTTAATTTCTTATTCATCAGTAACTCCGACATCACGGATCATGGGTTCGAGAGGATTCTCACTCATGAGTTGACGCATATCAAGCAATATCATTCTATAGATCTGCTTTTTATGGAATTGCTAACCATATTTCAATGGTTCAATCCTTTTGTATGGCCATACAAAAAATCACTGAAGGAAACACATGAGTACCTGGCCGATTTTGCAGTCATTGCGCAGGGCTGCAGCAGGGCAAAGTATCAACTGCTAATCTTCGAGCAGCATGTGGGGCTAAATATGTTTGAATTCACAAACAATTTTAGCCAGTCGCTAATCAAAAGGAGGATAACCATGATGGCGAAAATCAAATCCAACGGAAGGGCAAAGCTTAAAGTATTGCTGATTTTTCCTGTGATCGCCCTTCTTGTGCTGGCTTTTGCAGAATCGAAGCCAGTACCCACTCAGCCCCTGGATGAGGCGGTGATCTCACAGCCAGACACTCTCAGCCAGCCCCTATCTCAAGATCAGAAAGCCGAAGAGGCAGCCAAGAAGAAAGAGCATGAAAAACAGATGAAGGCCACAGAGATCCTGGAAAAAGAAGCGAAGTTGAAAGCGATGTACAAGGAAACAGACGATCCCAAGAAAAAAGAGAAGATCAAAGCCGAGCTCGTAAAGATTGCCGAGTGGAAAGAGAACAACGGCATTGTCAAAGTGAAGAAGAAAGACGGAGAGATGTCTTACAAAGAGTACGAAGAGGTTGTAAAAGAACTGAAAGCTGCCTACGAAAAGACAGACGACCCTGATAATAAGAAAAAGATCAAGCAGAAGCTCGCCCAATTCGAGAAGACATATGCAGTAAAAAAAGCCAAAAAAGCAGAACATGTAGAGAATGGAGAGATCGCAGAACTCAAGGCAAAGTACAAAGACATCGAGATGATGCAGAAAGAGCTGAAAGCAAAGTATGAAAAGACAGACGATCCTGAATTGAAAAAGAAGATCAAGGAAAAGCACGCCGCCTTGGAAAAAGAAAAGGAATTGATCAAGAAAAAAGCCGAACAAATCAAAGAAAATTAAGTCTAAAAATCGTCCGAATCACTCACAAGGATTGAGGACCACAATAAGGCTTAATCCTTAGGTGTGACCGAGATCCTTAGGGGAGCCGAGGCCGAGAAAGCCCGGCTCCCCTATTTTTTCCAGGGGCCGGTAATGGCAAAAGTCAGGCCTGATTTAAAAGGGGGATTTTCAGAATATTCACTCAAGGACAAATTCAGTTGTTCCACAATCAACAAATCCAATCTTTAATTGAATTATTGCAAATTGACTAATAGAATACAGATAATAAGAAAGATAAAATAAAGCCG
>CAZXJE010000199.1:0-3154 GCA_964640835.1 uncultured Eubacteriales bacterium | reverse complement strand
ATCAGTCCTCTGGTATATTGCTTATAAAAAATCCATCGAGGATAAAAAACAAGAACCGCAGACAGCATTAATAGAAGAAGTATATGCGGGCTCGGGAAGCTGCAGAGAGTGCCATGAGAAATTCTACCAGCTTTGGGCAACGTCAAACCACGGTTTAGCGATGCAACCATACACGGCAGAACTGGGTCGAATTCAACTCGCAGCGCAGACATATGATATCAAAATCAACGGATACAGTTACTTCGCCGAAATAAACGGTGATTCAGCATGGATTCACGAGTCTGGTCCAGAGGGAGAGAGAACTCACAGGATCACATACGTGATGGGGGGAAAAAATGTGTTTTACCTTCTGACTCCTATGGAAAAAGGTCGGTTTCAAATACTTCCTGTGGCCTATGATGTGAGAAGACAAGAATGGTTCGACACAGCTCTGAGCGGGGTTCGCCATTTTGCAGATATGACCGATGAACCACTGCACTGGACAGACATCGCCTATACATTCAACACATCGTGCTACACCTGCCATGTGAGCCAGGTTGAAAAAAATTACGACTTAGAGACCGACACTTATCACACTACATGGATCGAGCCGGGCATCAACTGCGAAACTTGCCATGGGTCCGCGGTCGAACACATCCGCACTTGTGAAGAGTCCCCTGAAGGCCAAGTGCTGGAAGACCTTAAACTCGTAGTTGTCACACAAGAAAATGGATATACCGCCCACCAGACAGATACGACCTGCGTGCCCTGCCATGCCAAAATGATCCCGCTCACAGAAACATTCCAACCCGGAGAGGATTATTTTGATCATTATGATCTTATCACGCTGGAGCACTACGATTTCTACCCGGATGGGAGAGACTTAGGCGAGAATTACACCTACACTCTGTGGATGATGAGCCCGTGTGCTAAGTCAGGCCAGCTCGATTGCTTGCACTGCCACACATCCAGCGGACGTTTCATCCATAAGGACATCCCCAGAAACTCCTGTCTACCCTGCCATGAGGAGCGTGTGAAGAATGTCGCTGATCATTCCCACCATGAGGCCTCCAGCGAAGGGAGTGAGTGTATCTCCTGTCATATGCCAAAAACCGAGTTTGCCCGCATGTACCGCAGCGACCACTCTATGCTGCCACCAACACCCGCAACTTCCATCATATATAAATCTCAAAATGCCTGTAATATTTGCCACGATGATCAAGATTCAGCTTGGGCGAACCAATGGGTTCGTAAGTGGCACAAAGACGACTACCAGAAGCCTGTGCTCTATCGCTCTAGCCTTCTTGATTCTGCACGGAAAAACGACTGGACTCGCCTTCCTGAAATTTTAGCCTATATCCAACACCCCGACCGAGATGAGGTATACTCCAACTCTTTGATTCGCTTATTGAGTGATAACCCATCTGAGGAAAAATGGCCGGTAATCATTAAATCCCTGAGGGATCCATCGCCTCTTGTACGCAGCAGTGCGGCCAGTGTATTGGTTGGTTATTATGCTCCGGAAGCCGTTGAGGCACTGCTTAAGGCTGTACAAGATGAATACCGGTTGGTACGGATCCGTGCGGCTGTGGCCTTGGCTGGTTTTTCTCTGGAGAATCTTCCTTTGCGGGCACAAAAAGATCTTGATGCAGCCTTCAACGACTTTGAAAGATCCATGAAAAGCCGCCCCGACAATTTTTTCTCCCATTATAATTTAGGGAATTACTACATGGAACGTGGCAAAACGAAAAAAGCAATAACATCGTATGAATTTGCATTGAAGTTTCGGCCGGAGACCGTGATTGTTCTTGTGAATGCCTCGATCGCCTACGCTCGACTCGGAAATATTGATAAAGCTGAGGAATTTCTCCACCAGGCTCTGACAATCGACGCAGAAGACGCAACTGCAAACTTTAATATGGGATTACTTATGGCCGAGATAAACAAACTACAGGCAGCAAAAAAATATCTGCACGCTGCCCTTGCAACCGATCCTACGATGGCAAAGGCCGCATACAATCTGGGTGTGCTCTATGCACATGATAATATCGATGAAGCCATCAAGTGGTGTCAAAGAGCGGGCGAGTTGCGCCCGAATTTTCCAAAGTATGCCTATACCTTAGCTTTTTATCTGAATCAGAAGGGGGGGACAGACAGCGCAGTCAAAGTTTTGAGGGGGATCATCGATCGCCACTCATTTTGGATGGATGCCTATCTGCTCTTGGGCGAAATTTATGAACGGCAAAAAAATTTCAAGGAAGCAAAGGCATTATACCAGAAAGCCTTGAATACAGAATCACTTAATCCACAGATCAGGCAAATTTTCGAAGCTAGGCTCTATGCAGTCAAGAGATAATTGGCTAGAGGTTTTGAGCGAATTCTGAAACGAATTTTAAAAAAAAGAGTCCTAATTCATCTCCAATAAAGCCTTTGCTCTTTTCAACATTTTAGGTGCGATTTATATAAATTAAAACTTGAAGCCCAAAAGATTCCAGTAGTAAAGAAACCAGAGAAAACCGACAGCAGAGAAAAAGACCAACATGTAGTGAATTCGGGCACAGGCCGTCCAGTATCCCTTGATCCATGACAAGAATATATAGAATAGGACTCCAATAGCTATTACACCTGCCAAAAATGGCAACACCAATAAAACCTTGAGCGCAAAAGGAACGCCGAATATGATCTCATTGGGATCTTTAAATACAATCAATAAACCGATCAAAAATGTGCCACAGAATGCTACCATACTTCCTGCAAGCAAACGGGCCAGTTTTGGGACGTCGGATTCTTCTTCCTTATGTCTACATATCTTTCGGGAGAGCGCTCCGAGGGGCCATCTCAACACAGACAAGAAAACAAGTAAAATGATCCCAAGAATCGTAAAATGAATCATTGGCTCCTCATGCCAGGATAATTTTATTGCAGCAAAATAAGGGAGGCGTCCGATAAAAAGATGTGTGATGTGCCCTTCGTCATCTTCGCGAAAGACAACGAGATTTTGTCCGTTGATTTCCTGGAAAACTAGAGGTTTTATCTCAACAAATTGTCGTGCTCCAGAGCCGCCTGCTGGAATTAAGAGTGTGCCCTCTTTTGTAGCGTTCACTTTATAGGTCATGAACAGGTTGGCTATTTTTTCATAAGTTGAGATATTCGCTCTGGCTACCACATAAGTTCC
>CAZXJE010000198.1:0-6441 GCA_964640835.1 uncultured Eubacteriales bacterium | reverse complement strand
ACAAAAGCAACAGTACCTCCGGAAGAGAGCAATCGTTGGGCCTCTTTCATGAGCTCATCTCGAGTTTCGGATGTCTTGTCGTGCAGCGAAAACGAGATGATGACACCTTTAAACGAATTATTTCTAAAGGAAATTTTGGCCGCATCAGCACAGATGAAGGACCTCTGCGGATACTTCCTAGCTGCATAGCCCACCATCCTCTGATCAAAGTCTAATCCATAGACATTTGGATTCTTTTTCCCCAATATGTGGCATTGGGTCCCCGTGCCGCAACAAATATCCAGTGCTGGAAAAAGGTCATATGTTTGGAAATAAAGGGCGACTTTTTGCTTAATTCTCTTCACGGATGGCTCTATCAGCCAGTCGTACAAGCGACCTGAAATATAAAGCTTCATGTTACAGTTTTTCGTCTTCGAGAGCCTCTCAATAAAAGAAACGCTCTTCCCCCCTTTTTGAAAAATGGATGTCTTCCTCTTGAAGAAGGACTTCTCCGTAGATCCTTTTAAGTGTCTTCCCCAGCTCCCTCCACGTGTAATGCTCTTTGACATTCCTTGAGGCAGCAAGAGACATTCTCCTGTGTTTGGCCCTGTCTTTACAGAGTTCTCCCAAAGCTTTAGCTAAATCCCGAACACACTGTTCGGGATTTTCGGGTTTCACACGGATCCCCCAATCCTCTTGGACATGCATTCCTGGTCCACTTGTATCCAAACAAACCACAGGCAGGCCCGCAGACATTGCTCTGACCACAAAAAAACCACTCCTGTCTCGCAGTCCGGTGGACAAAAAAACATCGCTATCCTGCATCCTTTCATGAAGAGAATTACTTTCGATCCATGTATGGATCCTGACTCTCGAGTCGAGTTTATATTCTTCGATTTTTCGTTCGAGATTATTCTGCTCTGGCCCTTCACCAAAAATGACAAAGTCGGATTCAGGGGAACTCTCCAAAAAAAGAGCAAATGCATCAATAGCGAGATTGAATCCATTTTTTTTATCTAGAGATCCAACCGATATTATCCGGAAAGTGCGCTTATCATAAGGCTTTTTTTTGAAATCTGATTTTATTGCATCCGAGGAAATACCTGTAAGCGGAAAAAAATGTAACTTTTGAGCATCGGTTTTCGAAAACCTCATCCTCGTTTCTTGGTTGCAGACTAGTATGGCCCGGGCTCGCCTTTCCCCCTCTTTTCTCGCATGATGTTCACGTCCCAGCCACTGTCCAAAAAGATGCCATTTGTTTTTCCAACTATCGAACACAGAACTCTCTGCAACTAATCCTTGAGGAAATTTCTCCCCTCCCCCCAAAGGCCCCCAAATAAAAGGAACGGGCAAATAGGCTCCGATAAAACTGGGAATCCAATCATACTCCAAAGTCAGGTGGTGAACGGCATCAAAGGCAACCTGGTTATGAAGAGAACAAGAGTACTTCCAGGCCTTTCTTTGCCAGAGAAAATAACAAAACCATCGGCCGAATTCGGTCTTATGAAGAAATCGCCAACATTTTGGCAAATTGACAAAATGGATATTCACTTTGGGTAAGGCACCTGCCGATAGCGCCTCCAAAACGTCATCGCTGTTATTATTGTGAGTGATCACCCAGATATCATAAAAACGACGGAGGCGATCCACCAGATTCCAACCCAAAATTCCCCGATCGAAATCAGTCGATGTCACTGCTTTAGGATTGAATGCGTAAGCAGAAACGAGAATTCTGAGTTTATCCATGGTTTTGACTGGATTTCCTTTCAGTGAGTCCGCCAGGTCCTCTAAAATCAGGTTTTAAGAGCTCAGCAATATTTTAGTCGGCTAAAAAGGTATAGATAGGTAGGATAATGATTCGAGTAAAGAGTGTCAAACAAGTGGCATAGAGTCGGTCTGATCCGTATATCTGTTTTTCCTGATTACATTAAGTCAGATCTTCGTCTATGATGACTTCATATCCTTCTTTAATAGGATCTGATTTAAAATAAGGCACAAACTTGATGAGCTGTTCCTGGTAATAAAGACTTTTTTCGTTGGCGATGGCGTCTTCCTGAGTTTCCCACAGGGCAATAGAGTGACCTGTTCCTGTTTCGCGATCGAGGAAAAAAAATATCCTCTTGAATCCTTTTTGCGATTTGGCTGCCGGGACAACGCTCTCATTATAAATTTTTATAACTTCCTCTATATATTCTGTCTTTAAATGCATTGAGGTGACACGCGCAAACATGATCTTCCCTCCTTATTATTTCATATTCCCATATTCATCTCTAAAAATTAAAATCCCCTTTATCTTAAAAAATCTCATCCATAAGAGAATGAAATCCTTGGTATTTCTATTTTTCCCGCAACGATATGATAATGATTTAAAATCAATATTGCAACGAAATAATATGCCTGAATTATTCATAAACAATGTTGATAATAAGATAGAAAATGTTTTTTGAATATAAATGTGTCAGCATCTTTTATGAATAATATATATTAACATAGTTCTATGAGTCGTGGTAATATCTGGACAGAATCGTGAAATATTGGAGGATCTATTGATCAAAAACGCATACATTGCAGGTTCCCTATTGGTCCTTATATTTGTCTGTTCCGTTTTCGCATCTGATGAGCCCTTCTGTGAACAGATCGCAAATTACACGATGGACGTCAAACTCAACACAGATAACAAGACAATAACCGCTACAGCACTCATTTCCTGGACTAATATCACTGATTTTTCCACAGACGAGCTCTGGTTCCACCTCTACTGGAACGGATTCCAGAATAACATGAGCGATTTTCTCCAGGAAGGATCAGAGAGATGGGGACAGATCTTCAGGTCTAACAAAAAAGACGATTGGGGATACATCCGCATCAATTCGATCAAGCTGATCGAAGAGGAAAACGAGGGAGAATACGACCTCACTCACACACAAGAATTCCGCCACCCCGACAACGATAATTTTTACGACCAAACTGTCATGTCAGTGAAGGTCCCTCAACCGGTTGAGCCGGGACAGACAATCCTCCTCCAAATCGATTTCTCCTCCAAAGTCCCCCGTCCCATTCACAGAACGGGAGTATACAGAAACAGCTATTTTATCGCACAGTGGTTCCCGAAGATTGGCGTGTTTGAAGTTGGAGAGTGGAACTGTCACCAGTTCCATGCCTCGACCAATTTTTTTGCGGATTATGGGACATACGATGTGAAAATCACAGTGCCTTCACATTTTATCATCGGAGCCACCGGAGAACTTCGGGAACAAACTAAAAATCAAGATGGTACGACAACCCACAGGTTTTTCCAGCACAGCGTCCATGACTTTGCCTGGACAACAAGCCCTCATTACCTTGAATTCAAGGAAGATTACATGTTTACTCCGGGCAAAACTGTAGAGATCACACTTTTGCTTCAGCCCTACCATAGGAATCAAAAGGATCGCTACATGAACGCTGTTAAACATTCTGTCAGATTGTGCAGCCAGTGGTACGGTGATTATCCGTACACGACCGTGACCTGTGTCGACCCTGCTTACAACAACCGATGCGGTGGCATGGAATATCCCACACTCTTTACTGGTGGGACATATTTCCTAACCCGCGACCGCATCTCCCGTCCTGAAGGCGTCACAATCCATGAATTCGGCCACAGTTATTTCTATGGCCTTGTGGGTACTAACGAGTTTGAAGATGCATGGTTGGATGAAGGCTTCACCTCATTTCTCGATTCCGAAGTCTACTATGGGGCCTATGAAGCTCCAGTTTATTCCAAAACGTATTTGGGGAATCCTATAACATTTAATAAAGTGCCCATTCCCATAGAATCATCCGGAATCTCCAGACATCGCCGAACATCAAATATGGATATATTGCAAAATTTCACCTGGAATTTCATGACTTCAAACAGTTATGGCGCTAATTCCTATGCAAAAGCTGAGTTGATGCTTCGCACTCTGAAACGGTTCATGGGGAAAGAACTATTTGCAGAGATGATCAAGGAGTATTCTACACGATACTGGTTTTTGCACCCAAAACCACAAGATTTCTATGGCGTCGTTAGCGAATACTCAGGCGAGGATATGAGTTGGTTCCTGGATCAATTCGTGTATGGATCGGGTAAATTGGACTATGCGATCGGAGAGATCAAAAGCCAGAGAAAGCGGATCCCCAAGGGTTGGATCGATGAAAAATACACCGAACTCAGAAGCAAAAAAGGCGAAGAGTCAATCTACCAGACGGAGGTCCTCGTTCGGCGGCTGGGTGAGGTCCAAATTCCCGTCGATGTTCTCGTTGTCCTCGAGGATGGCAGTGAGATCAGAGAACAGTGGAATGGACAGTACAGATGGAAAAGATTCAAGTACTTGGGACCACTCAGAGTAGACCGGGCGATCGTAGACCCGGAATTTAAACTTGTGATCGATATCAACCGGACAAACAACAGCAAAACCGTCAAGCCTAATCGATTAGCCCCCTGGAAATGGGCTTCCAATTGGATGCTCTGGCTCCAGCATGCAATGGAGGTTTTTACAATATTCGGCGGCTAGATAGGAGCCAGATCAACAATCCTCGGCGCCCGAAGGGTAAAAAATGTCGATTATAAATGAAAATTCAAGAGGAAATGCCCTGCAAAAATAAGCATTCTGAAAAAACAACGTAACATTCTGATAAAGAGTCTGTTATTATAAATATCGACATTTTTTATGAATAATCCAGGTCAAAGGCCCAGTTTGTTGTTCGTATATTTTGATATCAGGTATTCACGCAACTCGCGGTACATCTTGACAGTCTTCTCCATGCTCTTCCACGTGAATTCTGTGAGAAAGGTTTTAGCTTTTTCAGGATTTGTCTTGTAGAGCGCAAGCGCCTCTTTGTCGATGGAGCTCTGATTTTCAAAAAAACTAGCCTCCAGTGGATCGCGAACTTTCCTGATGTCTTTTATCGCTTCCTGCCATCGTAAATAGAGCAGATTGTCCACAAAATCAACAGCCCATCGTGCAGAATTTTCGCTGAATTTATCCGGGTCATAGGTTTTATAGGCAGGAGCGATCTTTTGAGTCCCTGCGTAAATGGGCACATATGTGCTGGTGTATTGGTTGTCGACGTAAAACCAATAGACACCGCCGATGGCTGCGGGCAACCATCCTCTCAGTTGGGCGACCATACCGTACCCCCCCCTGGAGACCATCCGGCGCCATGTGATATCCAGGAGTTCTCTCATATCTCTTGTGGGAAATGGTGTAGTCAAGGGGCTCTTTTTAAAGCCACCTTTGCCATCGGGCACTAACCAATCGGTATCTGCGGTCATGTCATAGATGGTACCTTCATAGACAGAACGCTGGAAAGCGATCACATCCTGAACAGAGAGTTTCTTCTCAGGCTTGACGGAAAATGGATAGATCGAAATATCCTCCAAATATTGATGATAAGCGTCATAGCTACTGAATGGAGTTATTAACTTTTTATTGGGCCAATCCCCATAGGAAGGTGCGTACGTACTAAAAAACAGCCAAAATCGGCTCAAAGCCCATTCTCTAGGTATGGGTGAATAGATTTCTTGCCAAACGAATGGCTTGCCACTGGAAGGATCATACCAACCATGGTCAATAGCAACCTGTTTATAGTTTTTCGACGCCCTAAAATAATCCGGATTATTGAGATCGATTTCCTTGATGATGCTCCAGTTGGGAACAACGGCGATGTGGTCGTCGGGCACTCTCTGTGCAGCCCATATAGCGCCAGGTTCCCCACTTTCAGGTTCCCAATCGGGCCCAACGCTAAAGACTTCCAATACCCAGGCTTCATTCGGGTCAGCAATGCAGAGTGCCTCAGATTCAGGACCACATGATGGAAGAAAGCCGTATTTCTCCACCAAGGTCGTGATCAGATTGATGGCTTCTCCGGTAGTCTTGCACCTCTGAAGGGCAAACAGCTGGGCCTGCTCGATGGTCATGATCTGTTTTCCAGAGCTGATATCCACCTTGAGCTCATCTTTCTGACTCAGAGTGCTCTCTCCGATTGCCAATTGATGTTCGTTCATTTGTGGATAGCCTGTATGAAAATAGGCATATGTCTTTTCGATCTGAGGGATGTATCCCAAAACCTTGCCATACTCTTTAAGCGGTTTTTTCACATCCTGGAGCCCATAATAGACCGGCGCCATATCTCCTCTTTGAAAGGTCTGCGCAGGAACGACGTGCACACGGCATTCGGAGCAGCAGCCCGTGTGGGAAGTGATCACAGAGCCATCAACAGAGGCTTCTTTTCCAACGATGATGTCGGTGCAGGCGTCCCGAGTATCCTGTCTCTTTTTCGTAGTCCCGGATAGGAGAAAAATGGCAGAGACACAGAGAAAAAAACATAAGATTAAAATGGACCTCTTATCTTTCATCTTAATTAGCCCTCCTTTCAATAATTTACCTGAATAATTCAGGTTAAGGCTTCTCCTCTAGTTTCTAACATTATAATTTGAGA